>JBBKVJ010000036.1:0-9270 GCA_037968375.1 Paracoccaceae bacterium
CTTTGGAGGGGCGTCGGCGGGCGCCGTTGCCTCGATAGTCACCGCCGAAACCGCTGCAGTCACCGCTGCCGTCACCCCCGCCGTCGCCGCCGCCCGCCGTCGCCACCGCCGCCACCGGTGTTGAATGACACCACCGGCAGGCTGACCACCTTCGACAGTTCGGGGAATGTGTCGGTGGCGTGCGGGATCGCACTGGCGCTGACGAAATGCTCCTGAAACCGCGGCTCGATCGCGGTCTCGACCTTGTGGATGCGACCCACCGTCGCCTCAATCTCCGCCCGCGCGCCGACGTTCAAAAGCGCGATCCGCGCCCCGGTGCCTGCCGCGTTCCCGGCACTTTGCACCTTTGACAGCACGCAATCGGGGATCATCCCCAGAACCATCGCGTGTTTTGGCGAGATATGCGCGCCAAAGGCCCCGGCCAGCACGATACGCTCGACCTTGTCGACCCCCATCTCGTCCATCAACAACCGCGCGCCCGCATACAGCGCGGCCTTCGCCAGCTGGATCGCGCGGATATCGCCCTGGGTGACCGAAATCAGCGGCCCGCCGTCGGCAGTGCCGTCGTGCAGCACGTAGGAATGGGTCCGCCCCTCGGGAATGATGCGGGCGGTGCCGGTCTGTTCGGGCGACCCGATCAGCCCCGCCGCATCGACCAGCCCGGCCATCCGCATCTCGGCCACCGCCTCGATGATGCCCGACCCGCAGATGCCGGAAATGCCGGTCACCGCAACCGCCACATCGAACCCCGGCTCGGTCGACCAGAGGTCGGAGCCGATGATCTTGAAGCGCGGCTCCTTGGTCTCGGCGTCGATCTCGACCCGCTCGATGGCGCCGGGTGCTGCACGCTGGCCGGAACTGATCTGCGCGCCCTCGAAGGCCGGGCCAGTGGGCGAGGAGCAGGCCAGAACCCGCGTCTCGTTGCCCAGAAGGATCTCGGCATTGGTGCCGACATCGACGACCAGCACCAGGTCCTTCGACTTTTGCGGTTCCTCGGACAAAGCCACCGCCGCCGCATCGGCGCCGACATGGCCCGCGATGCAGGGCAGAATATAGGTCCGCGCGCGCGGATGGATCGCGGTCAGGTCCAATTCGCTGGCCGCAAAACTGAGGCTTTCGGACAATGCCAGCGCGAACGGCGCCTGACCAAGTTCGACCGGGTCGATGCCCAGAAGCAGGTGGTGCATGACCGGATTGCAGACAAAGACCGTCTCGACGATCAGGCCGGGGTCGACGCTGACCTCGGTGGCGATGGTCTGTGCCAAGGCGTTGATCGCGGTGCGCACCGCCGTTGTCATCTCGACATCGCCACCGGGGTTCATCATCGCATAGCTGACCCGGCTCATCAGATCCTCGCCAAAGCGGATCTGCGGATTCATCACCCCGGACGAGCCCAGAACCGTGCCGTCGGTCAGATCGCACAGATGTGCGGCGATGGTGGTCGAGCCGACATCAACGGCCAGCCCCATCAGGCGGCCTTCGAAGAATCCGGGCCAGATATCCAAAACCCGATGCTTGCTGTCGCGGTGCGACTTGTGCAGCGCCACGGTAACCTTCCAGCCACCCTTGCGCAGCACCGGCTGCAGCTTGCGCAGCACGTCCAGTTCGGCCTCGATCCCATCGATCTGCCAATGCTCGGACAAGGCGCGGCCCAGCCGCTCGAAATCGCCGGTCGGTTCTTCCATGTCGGGCTCGGTCACCTCGACGTAGTAAAGCCGGGTCGCGGGGTCCATCGTGATCGGGCGCATCTCGGCGCGCTTGCGGATCACCTGCTTGTGGACCTGGCTTTCGGGCGGCACGTCGATCACGACATCGCCCTGCACCTGCGCCTGACAGCCCAGCCGGCGGCCAGCCGCCATCCCGCGCAGGGATTTGTAACGCTCTTCGACCGCGTTCCATTCCGACAGTGCATCTTCCGTCACCGTCACGCCATGCTTGGGGAACTCGCCATAGGACGGTGTGATCTGGCAGCGCGAGCAGATGCCGCGCCCGCCGCAGACGCTGTCCAGATCGACGCCAAGCTGCCGCGCGGCGCTCAGCACCGGCGTGCCGGGCGCGAATCGCCCACGCTTGCCCGAGGGCGTGAAGACTACCAGCGCGTCGTCGGTCATCGGTGTTCTCCGTCGTGTTTCCGGACCGTTCTAGGCGCTGGCCGGTCCGGCGCAATGCCTCATTGCGGCAGGTCAGGGTCAGTCCCCGTCAGGTGGGTCGCCCGGGCGATCACGGCGGGGTCGCCAGATCGTGTCCGCCACGTGATCGGATCCCGAGTAGGTTTGTGGCCACGGTTCCGGAATTTCATCGACCACCCACAAGGAGACTACCCATGTTCCACATCAAGTCCGTTTTCTTCGCCCTTGCCCTTGGAGGCCTCGCCTCACCGGCCCTGGCCCAGGGGGCCCCCTTTGGCAGCGATGCCGATCAGGCCTATGCCGCCGATCTGTGGCAACTGATGCTTGACGCCAACATGGCGGGCGAGGGGGCCGTGCAGTCGTTCCCCTATCCCGGCACCGATCCGCACGGCATGATGCTTGAGACGTTCTACACCACGGCCACGGTCGGCGATCACACCGGCGCACTGGTTATCAAGCGCAATTACGGCCCCGAAGGCGTCAGCGTCGACGAGGTGATCGGCGATCCGGCGGGCCATCTGGGTGCGGTGACGATCATGTTCCGGCGCGAGGCCGGCTATGACGATGAAACCGGCAACTGGTTCTGGGCGAAATACCTGCCCGACGGGTCGCTTGACGTGGCCCCGAACGGCGTGCCGCTGGCGGGCCTTGTCGGCAAGGGTGCCGACGCGGGCTGCATCGCCTGCCATTCTGGTGCGGGCGAAGACATGCTGTTCACCACCGACGCCGCGTTGATGTCCGGCGGCTAGAGGTCAGGACCTGCGGCCTTGCCGACCGGGGCAAGGCCGTGCCTTTTCAGAACAATTCGATCCCAAAGACCCAGACCGCCAGTGGCACCGGCGCCACGGCAAGTGCGATGGTCAGCACCGTGGCCCAGGGCTGAAACAGCCGCGACAGCCCCGCCACCAGCATGATGCCGCCGCCACCGCCCAAAAGCCAGTTGCCGGGCAGGTTCAACAGCAACGCCAGCAGCGGATAGCGCCAGCCATAGACGACCGGCGCCAGCCAGTGCGGTAACCGGGCCCGCAACAGGTCCAGCCTCTCGTCAGGTGTCAGTGGCGCTGTGCGCTCCAGCAACGCTGCGGCGCGATGCAGGCCGATGTCGCGGAATATCCCGCAAAGCCAGGCAATCGGCAGCGTCCATCCAGCCAGATAACCCAGCATCAGCCCCAGAAGGGTGGCCAGATAGACCCCCGGCGCTATCGGTGGCCCCTGCATCATCAGGATCGTCAGACCGATTTCGATCCCCGGCACGAAGGGGATGGCGATCAGCAGCGCATAGGCCAACAGCACCAGAAGCAGCACCACCCAGGCCATCAGATCGCCGATACCGCCGGTCTGATAATCCGACTGCACCTCAGTCCAGCCGATCAGCCGATGGGCGCCGTAGGCTATCGCAACGATTGCCAGTAGCCGGACCGCCATCCTCAGCGCTGCATGGCGGCGCCCGGGGGCGGCGGGGTCGGTCACCCAGGCCTGCCGCGATACCCGGTCGCGACCACGAATTTCTCGGAACTGTCGGCGCGGCTGGCTGGCGGCTTGACGTTCGCGACCTTGGCGAAGCGCTGCTTGAGAAGCATCTGCAATCCGCCCTCGGCACCTCCCGCCAGAACCTTGGCGACGAAGGTTCCGCCGTCCTCAAGCACGTCAAAGGCCAGCTCTGCCGCCGCCTCGCACAGTGCCACGATCCGGTTGTGGTCGGTCTGCTTGTGGCCCGAGGCCGAGGCCGCCATGTCGCTCATCACCACATCGGCAAGACCACCGAGCCAGGCCTTGATCTTGTCGTCGGCGCCATCGCTCAGAAAATCGAGCACGTGGATCTCGGCACCCGATACAGGATCGACCTCTTGCAGATCGACGCCCAGAACCCGGCCCTGCGGCTTGCCCTTGGCTTCGCCCAGGGCATTGACCCGGGCAACCGCCACCTGCGCCCAGCCGCCCGGTGCCGATCCCAGATCGACAACCCGCGCGCCGGGCTTCAGAAAGCCGTATTTATCGTCCAGTTCCAGGATCTTGTAGGCGGCACGGCCGCGATAGCCCTCGCGCTTGGCGCGGGCGACATAGGGATCGTTCAACTGCCGCTCCAGCCACCGCGTCGAGGACAGCTTGCGGCCCTTGGCGGTCTTGACCCGCACCCGCAGCTCGCGCTCACCGCGGCCGCTGCCTTTGCCCGGTTCCTTCGCCATCACAGCACTCCCGGCCCAATTCATTCTGGCTCACCTATGCCAACCCCCTCGGCGCCACAAGCACCCGGTCAGGGCGGCGCGCCTAAAACGGCCCGGCTTCCAGCACGCCATCGGCCGACATCTGCGCGTACAGCAATCCCTCGCGCAGCCCCCGGTCGGCGACGCTCAATCGGTCGGTCGGCCAGATCCGCATCAGCGCCTGCAAGATCGCCGCACCCGACATGATCAGTGAATGCCGGTCGCGACCGATCCGGGGGTCGGTGCGGCGGCCCTCGGGACCCAGCACCAGATATTCCTGGATCACCCGGTCGATCTGATCCGAGGTCATCCGCAATCCGTCGACCTTGGTCCGGTCATAGCGCCGCAGCCCCAGAAACGACGCCGCCACCGTGGTGATCGTGCCCGAGGTGCCGATGATCTGAAACCCCTCGCGCGCCTGCTCGGCCGCATAGGGCGAGAAATTGGCCAGGTTCTCCTCGAAGAACCAGCTCATCAGGGCAAAGCGCGCGGCATCGTCCTCGACATCGCGGAACTGGTCCTTCAGCGTCGCCACGCCCAGCGGCACGGAAATCCAGTCCACCACCTTGGCGGTGGGAAACGGCGTGGCGACCGGGTGGAACCCGGCGTGCAGCCGCATGATCGCACTCGGGCGATCCAGGGGGGTGACGCGCGACAGGTCGATCCAGACCAGTTCGGTCGAGCCGCCGCCGATATCGACGACCAGCAGTTGCTCGGTCTTTACCGACACGAGCGGCGCACAGGATACGACCGCCAGCCGGGCCTCTTCCTCGGGTTCGATGATATCCAGCGTCAGACCGGTCTCGCGGCTGACCTGGCGCAGGAAGTCGGGCCCGTTCTTGGCCCGGCGGCAGGCCTCGGTCGCAACCAGCCGGGCCCGGACAACGGCATGTTTGTCGATCTTCTTGCGGCAGATATGCAGCGCCTGCAGCGTGCGCGCCATCGACGCGCGGCTTAGCCGTCCGGTCGCCTCAAGCCCGGCGCCAAGTTGCACTGATTTCGAAAAGCTGTCGACGACATGAAACTGATTGCCCTTGGGTTGGGCAATCAGCATCCGGCAACTGTTCGTGCCAAGATCCAGCGCCGCATAAAGCGCGGCGGGATCCGGCGGTGAAGGTGCGGGAGGCTCGACCGCCCTCGGGAACGCGCCCGCACCTCGGGGACGCCTGGGCGTCATTGATACGCCCTCCAACTCTTGGTTGGCGACAAGCTATCCCACTGTCGTGCGATCACGCAAGGCTGACGTCACCGCGCGCTAGAACAACAGGTCCTCGTCGCCTTCGAGGGCCGAGCGCACGAAGCCCTCGGGATCGTCGCAAAATGCCTGGTAAAGCCGGAAATGTGCAGTTTCGTTCAAATCCACCGGACGAAAGCCACCACGACTGACCTCGATGAGGGCGGCCCCCGGAACCGCCATCAGCAAGGGCGAATGGGTGGCCATTACGACTTGCGCCCGAGCCGACAGCTGAATCTCGTTCAACAGGCGCAAGAGTTCTAGCTGGCGGCGCGGTGACAGCGCGCTTTCGGGTTCGTCCATGAAATAGATGCCTTGCCGCCGCACCCGCTCGTCAAAGAACCGCAAGAACCCCTCGCCATGCGAATGTGACAGGAAATCAGGCGGCGCCCCGCCACTTTCGCGGGCTGCAACATCAAGATATCGCGCCACGCTGAAGAAGGATTCGGCCCGGAAGAACCAGCCATCCGTGACCTTGGGCAGCCATCCACCGCGCAGCGCGTCGCCCAAAGCAGCGCCGCTTTTATCCAGCGCATCGGCGTGATCGACCGGGCGATAGCCCTTGCCGCCACCGGCCTCGTCATATCCTGCCAGAGCGGCAATCGCCTCGATCAGCGTCGATTTTCCGGTGCCGTTCTCGCCGACGATGATCGTCACCGGTTCTTCGAACTCGATTTGGAAGTCATCGCCGAGCCAGGGCAGGTTGAACGGATAACGCGTCTTGTCGCTGACCCGTTCCGGGATCAGTGATATGCGGCGCAGAAAGGGCGCAGGCAGCCGGGTCTGGTTCTTGCGACGTGCCATCGGACCTTCCTTTGGCCAAAGCGTAATCGGGTCGGACGCTTCGGAACACCATATTTTGGATGGATTCATCAAGATGATGAGAAACTTTCAGGGCCCGTCCGGTGGCGCCGTCCAACCACATCGCCTATCAGTACGGGGCCCGCGTCGCTCAGCGCGTGCGTCATGTCGAAAACCGGCGCTGTCGGGCCTCGGGTGCAGCGTATTCAGGGGCCGAGCGAAGGAGTCGAACATATGGCGGACATCACCATCGTCTACTGGCGCGACATCCCAGCACAGGTGATTGCCGGTAAGGGCCGCCGCGGCACCAAGAAGCCTCTGTCGGAAAGATTTGAACAGGCGATTGACCGCGCGGCGATGAAATCAGGCGCCGCCGGCACCGACGCCTATCTGGCCGAGTGGCGCAAGGCCGCCCCGGTCGAAATGCCGGGCGACGATGCCGAAGCCGCAACGCGCGAGGCCGCGCGGATCGAGACCGAATACGACACCGCGCGCCTCAAGGCGCTGATCGATAACAACGGCTGGGCGAAATAATCCAGAGATGTGGGAGGCTTTGATGGCGCTTTTGAAATTCCGCCGCGACGAGGCGCCGAAGGCCGCTCCGGTCGATCTTGCGGCTTTCCTTGACGGGTATTCGATCGAGGTGATGCCGCGCACCGCCGAGAAGATCGAGAACTTCCGAGACCTCCTGCCCAAGGGCACCCGCGTCTACATTGCCCATATCGATGGCACATCGATTGAGGAAATGGTCGCTACCGCCGCGCGTCTGGCGCGCGAAGGCTACCCGGTGATGCCGCATTTCCCGGCCCGGATCATCAAGGACAAGGCGGTGCTGGCCGATTGGATCGCGCGTTATCAGGGCGAGGCTGGTGTCGATCAGGCGCTGCTTCTTGCCGGTGGCGTGGCCGCGCCGCAGGGCGATTTCCACTCGTCGATGCAGCTGATGGAATCGGGCTGCTTCGACAGTTTCAGGCGGCTGCACGTTGCAGGCCATCCCGAGGGCAACCGCGACATCGACCCCGACGGCGGCGACCGCGCGGTGATGGAGGCTTTGCGCTGGAAGCAGGCGTTCTCGGAGCGCACCGACGCCAAGATGGCGCTGGCCACACAATTCGCCTTTGAGGCGCCGCCGATCATCGCCTGGGCCGAGCGGCTGCAATCCGAAGGCATCCACCTGCCGATCCATATCGGCATCGCAGGGCCCGCCAAGCTGCAGACGCTTTTGCGATTCGCCATCGCATGCGGCGTCGGCCCGTCGATGCGCGTCCTGCAAAGGCGCGCCCGCGACGTGACCAAGCTGGTGCTGCCGTTCGAGCCGACCGAGGTTGTCAGCGACCTCGCCCGCCACAAGGCCGCCCATCCCGATTTTTTGGTCGAAGGCGTGCATATGTTCCCGCTGGGCGGCATCAAGACCTCGGCCGAATGGGCCATCGCTCACGGCGGCGCCCCGGCCATTCCCGCCAGTCAGCAAGGATAACGAATGACCCGTACTGTCCTCGAATCAAAGTCGAAAACCGTCGTCATCGGCTTTGACGAGCCGTTTTGCGTGATCGGCGAGCGGATCAATCCGACGGGCCGGAAAAAGCTGGCCGCCGAGCTTGAGCAGGGCGATTTCTCGACCGTCCTGCGCGACGCGATCGAGCAGGTAGCCTGTGGTGCGATGGTGCTGGACGTCAATTCGGGTGCGGTTTTCACCAACAAGATGGCCGAAGACCCGCGCTATGCCGACAACAACTTCGTCGAGCCGCCTTTGATGCGTGAACTGATCACCCGGATCCAGGCCATCGTCGATGTGCCCTTGTGCATCGACAGTTCGGTGCCGGGCGCGTTGAAGAACGGGCTGGAGGCCGCAGAGGGTCGCCCGCTGTTGAACTCGGTGACCGGTGAAGAAGAGCGGCTGGAACTGGTCCTGCCGCTGGTCAAGAAATACAACGTGCCCGTGGTCGCAATCTCGAACGACGATACCGGGATCAGCGAAGACCCCGATGTGCGCTTTGCCGTGGCCAAGAAGATCGTCGAACGCGCGGCCGATTTCGGCATTCCCGCGCATGACATCGTGGTCGACCCGCTGGTGATGCCCATTGGCGCGATGGCGACGGCGGGGCATCAGGTCTTTACGCTGATGCGACGTCTGCGCGACGAGTTGGGCGTGAACACCACCTGCGGCGCGTCGAACATCTCGTTCGGTCTGCCGCAGCGGCACGGCATCAACGCGGCTTTTTTGCCGATGGCGATCACCGCGGGCATGACCAGTGCGATCATGAACCCGGTCCGCCAGCAGGAGATGGAGGCGATCCGCGCCGCCAATTTCCTGATGAACCACGATCCGAACGGCGGCGAGTGGATCCGCTTCAGCCGGGTGCTGGACGCGGTCGCGGCGGGCCAGACCTTCGCCGAAGCCTCGACGGCGGCACTGGCTGCGGGCGGTGCGCGCAGGGACGGCCGCAGACGGCGCGGTTAGCGGATCGTTAACCATGGGCAGGGCAGGGTGCGGATATGAACCTGCCGATGCGCCAAGCCACCCCCGAAAGCTGGATCGACCTGATCTTCAGCGCCCAGGCCGTGCAGCGCGGCGGCGTGGTGCGGCGCAGTGCCGATTGGGTGGCGCGCGAGGTCGGACGCGAACGGTTCGAGTTGGAAGTGCGGCGGCGCGGCTTTCATCTGATCGAATGCGGGGCGCAGTATGTGATGATCTGCAATTCTGGCCCGCTGCGGCTGATCTGCTGAGCTCACAATTCTTCTCGCGAAGAATTGGGCGCCTCACGATCTTTCTGCGAAAGATCACAACCTCGTCCCCCTGATTCTTCGCCAGAAGAATCGTTCGTCTCGATCTTTCGCAGAAAGATCGTGAGGCGCCCAATTCTTCGCGAGAAGAATTGTGAGCTCAGCAGATCAGCCGCAG
>JBBKVJ010000037.1:0-5656 GCA_037968375.1 Paracoccaceae bacterium
GTCTCCACCGCCCGGCAGGGGAGGTCGGGGTTGGGGCTCGAGGCGCAACGCAAGGCGATCTACGACTTCGCCGCCGCCAAGAGCGCAGACGTCCTTGCGCGGTTCACCGAGGTCGAAAGCGGGCGCAAGAACAACCGGCCGGAATTGGCCAGGGCGCTGACCCTGGCGAAGCTCACCGGTGCCACGCTGGTGATCGCCAAGCTCGACCGGCTCTCGCGGAACGCGGCATTTCTGCTGACCCTGCGCGACAGCGGTGTGCGGTTTCTGGCCGTTGACATGCCCGAGGCCAACGATCTGACAGTTGGCATCATGGCGCTCGTGGCCCAGCAGGAGCGCGAGGCCATCTCCAGGCGGACCAAGGAGGCGCTGAGCATCACCAAGGCGCGGGGCGTGAAGCTCGGCAATCCGAACGGGGCGGCTGCGCTGCGACGAGCCGGCAAGGGCGGGGTGGCGCTGAGAGCGGTCGTGAGCCGGAACGCACAGGACTTTGCCAGGGATCTGGCGCCGGTCGTTGCAGCGATCAGGGCTGACGGGCACGGGACATTGCGCGCGATTGCCGCAGAACTCAATCGACGCGGCATGCGAACCCGGCGCGGTGGTGCGTGGCAGGTGTCCAATGTGAGGAGCCTGCTGGCCCGGCTGGACTCGATCGTTGCAGCCACATTCTGAGCAGGATGTCCGCGGGCGTTGTAGCTGGCCTATGGGCCGAGAACGGTAAGGGTCGGTTTCGTGCCCAGAATAGACGCGTCGTTGAAATTGCGGATGTGGCGCTCAGCAAACTTTCTGTAGCCATGTCTCACTAGAGGATTTACCTGCAAAGATAATATTCTGGAAGCAGCGCTTCTGCGACCCTCTGACCACGCGACAGGGTGCGTGAGCAGCGGTGACCAGAGACCCATCTCTCATCCGATTTATCGGAGAATCCGCAAGTTGACTTCTAGGGCTATGCGGCGCGCATTTCCGTCAAACAGCTCTCAGGGCGGCGTGGCGCCGCCCTGAGCGATGGTGTTCCCGCATCAGGCCACTTTCGCCGCGTTTCCGGGCCTTGGCGCCGTTGTTGGCATGTCCGACAGGTTCAGGAACCTTTCGCCCGCAGCATAGAGCGCGAAGATCAGCGCCGGGCCCATGATCGTCAGGCTCCAATCGGTCAGCGCGAGCGTTTACTGGGTAAGGTCCTATTCCCAGGTGCCCCGGAAAATCGGAACGACCTGACCGCCGACAACAAAGAAGAACCGCTCGGCAAAGAGCCCACCATATAACTGCATCGAGACCAGTACCTGCACATCGGCGCGGGCCCGCTGAATGGGCGTCAGCATAACCACGAAGGGCAGAACGAGACCTAGCCAGACCGACGGCGGATAGGTCGACGAGGCGAAGAGATAGTCGGTCCAGACCACATTGATTTCCGGATTGTTGCTGTAGACCCCGGTGATCGCGCGCAGCGCAGTCCGGGACACTGCCATGAAAAGAGCCGAGGATCGCAAGTCACACAGACTTGACTGGACATCAGGGCCGGATTCCCGGCCCCTGACGTAAAGTGCGCGTCTAATCGAAGGATTTAGGCTACGATAATTTGAAGAAAGCGATGCTCATGTTAACCCGACGCCATTTCATTGTAACGACGGCAGCGCTGTTTTCCCCGCCGCTTGCGACGCCAGCTTTTGCGTCGTCTGATCTGCAGCAACAATGGGCCGCCTGGGATGCTCAGGTGACGCCGCTTGGAGCCAACCCTTGGGGCTTGCATCCGCGTCTGCTTCCGACAATTGTCGAAGCGCGCGCCGGGCTGGTGCCGGGCGATATCCACGTCGATGCGATTGCCCGGTATCTCTACCATATCCGGGGTGACGGAAGCGCCATGCGCTACGGTGTCGCCATCGGCCGCGATGGTCTTTACGAGCCAGGCATTTACACAATCCGGCGGAAGGCAAAGTGGCCAAGCTGGACCCCCACTCCGGCGATGATCCGCCGCGAACCTGAGATTTATGAGAAATACGCTGACGGGATGGAGCCCGGCCCAGCGAATGCGTTGGGCTCGCGCGCGCTCTATCTCTACGTGGGCGACCGCGACACCTATTTGCGGATCCATGGCACCCCACTACCGCGCTCAATCGGTAGCCGCGCCAGCTCTGGCTGCGTGCGTATGGTGATGCCGCATATCAACGCGCTGTTCGATCAGGTTGAGACCGGTGTGACTGCGCATCTCTCCCCCGCAGAAGAGGGTAATCTGACTACAACCAGCTGACGACAGCTCCAGGCCGCGCTGGTTCCGTCCAGTTTAGCGCGGAATCAATGTCCTTCGCCCGACCGAACTCTCGACAGCTGGTTGAGGAACGGGGCATGGCGCTGCAGCTGTTTTGTCAGCCCGTTGCAGGTGGCTTGACCGCAGCCTGTGTGCAGATTGGCCTGCCCTCTACCGTCCGCAGCGGCAACATCGTGGTTTCAACCGGACCAACGTGGCGGTACCAATAGCACCCGTCTTCGGGTTTCAGCATGACTTCCTGAAGGTTCTGATAGGGGGCAGCGAGTAAAGCCACCTGTTCCGGCAATTCATTGAAGAACCCCGTCGACTTGTCCGTAGCCTGACTGGCCGGAACGGTGCAGGCCCCAAGCGCCAGAAGTGTGAACGATCCCAGGACCGGACGACACTTCTTAGCGAAAACACATGGGGAATTGCCCCTCCACATTGGAAAGACATTTGAGATTGATGGCGTGTTACTTTTCATTGGCAACATTGGGTACTCTCGTTTCTTGAGATGGCGCATTCGCGATCAGCTCGACAGGATTAAGCCAGAGGCTTCACCGATCATATCTTGATCAGCGCGGCAGTGGCATACATGAAAGCAAGTCCACCCAGAAACCCGCCAAGGACGGCCGGTGACATCAACGCCGCCTGCCGGTCGGCGTTCTGACGGACAAGGTAGGCGCTGACTTCGACCATGACTTGCAGAATCGCACCCGCTCCGACGGCGAGTGCCAGTGCCGACCATTGCGGTGCGTAGGCAAGGCTGCCCGCCCACATTCCAAGGATGGCCGGGCCGCCGGCGAGCAGGGTCAGGGCCGCGAACGTCCAGAGCGTTGGCCGGGCCCGAAGCATCGGGGCGGCGATGCCGATGCCCTCGGTGACATTGTGCAGGGCAAATCCGAGGACGAGAAAGGTGCCAAGCCCGGCCGACCCGGCGGCGAACGCACCGCCGATCGCCAGCCCTTCGCCGAAGTTGTGAAGCCCGATCCCGAGGGCGATGTAGAACGCCAGCGCAATGCCTTCCGGGTTGCCGCGCCAGCGCCCGATAGCCATCAATAGGAGAAAGCTTGCCAGCGCCGCCAGCCAGACCATGGCGGAGCCCTGGAATATCGCGGCCGCTTCTGCCGACAGCTCCAGTGCCTCGGATACGGTGTCGATCAGCAGGAAGGCCAGCAACCCGACCGTCAATGCCAGCAGAAAGTTCATCCCGCTTCGACCGACGCCCTTCATGGCCGGATAGAACATCAGCCCAAGCGCCACTGGCAAAAGGCCCACGATCACCCCGATCACCGCCTGGAGCCGAAGTTGCCCCCAGGTGGCACTTGGCGTCGAAACTGCGACCCCGATCTCGTGCCCGAAGGTCGCGCCCGTGTTGGACAGCAAGTTGACATGGTGGGCCTCGCCAGGAACCCACGGATAGGGAATGCGCAGCCAGACCGCATCGCCCCGGGCAATCGGCCCCGCCGGTTCCTGCGTGAACGTCCAGTAGGCATCATCCACTGCGACCTGCGCGACCACCATTGCTTCCGATCCGCCGGCGCGCACCCTGAGCGATATCCCTGACCCATCAAGGATCGTCCGTTCGACGGTCAGCGCCTCCACCGGGGGCGCACCGTTGTTGAAGCCGCGCAGAGGATCGAGCGAGGCGATCCAGACAAAGGCAGTCAGCATGGCGGCCAGCGGCACGAGGACCAGAAGCAGCCGGGTCATTGGTGGGCGGCCGTGTTGGCCCTGGTCGGTCATGCCCCGGCCTCCCGCACGTCGAAAAAGGCCATCCAGCCAAGTTCAGTGAACTCGGCCTGATGGGCGTGGAACATGTACAACCCGTTCTCGTGGTCGGCAAAGTTGAACTCGAGGATGCCGCGCTGCGCCTGACATTGCATGATCACATCGACCGTACGCAGGGTTGGCGTGAGCTGGGTGCCAGTGTCGTAATAGTCGAAGAAATTCCCATGCAGGTGGAACGAGTTTATTGGATCGAATTCGGTCGCGTTCATCAGATAGATGCGCACCGGGCGCGATTTATCGATCCGGATCGGCTCGTTCATGTAAACTTGGCCGACCGTATTGACGGCATAGACCTCATTCTCGCCATCGAAGTTGGTGTCGAAGCCGTTCATCACCATCGCGAGTTCCTGCCACTCGGCGTTTTCCGGACTGCCGAGAACGCGCGACGCCGCCACGGCCGCATGTTCGGGGTGGCGTGCCGGATCGGGGTCGACCACGAACAAGCCGTACATGCCCTTGTGCATGTGCCGTTTCAGCGGCAGTGCATGGCAGTGATAAAGGTGACAGCCGAAAGGCTTGGCATCGAATTCGTAGACGAACTCCTCGCCCGGATCGATCAGCCCGGCGCCGGCAATGCCATCCATCCGCGCCGAATGAATGCCGTGAAAGTGCATGGAATGGGGATGTGAACCGAGGTTGCGAAAGACGATCCTGAGCCGTTCGCCCTCCTTCGCGCGCAGCGCGGGGCCGGGGACACGGCCGTTGAACGTCCAGGCGGGAAAAAACACGCCGGGAGCGATCTCGATTTCCCTGTCGATGGCTTCGACCTCGAAGGTGCGCAATGTTCGGCCATCCGGCAAGACCTCGGTCCGGCCGGTCTCCCAATCGGTCAGCATCGCCGTCGGGTCGAACCCGTTCCGATCGTGATCGACCTGGCCGACCATCGTCATGTTGCCATGCACCATGCCACTGTCATGGGCCGAATACGGATCGACCGCACCGCCGGACATGTCATGCCCCGCCGTCGGGTCCTGCGTCGCCTGTGATTGTGCGCGGCTCGCGACCACGGCCGCCCCGCTGGCAGCCACCAGACCGCCGATCAACAGCGCGCGTCGCGACCCCGAAACTGGCCCCGTGACAACGGCAGGTGGCGCTGTGGGCCGCGATGTCTCCACGGCAGACGATGTGTCGCGCGCCCGCTTCCCGGTATCGGCAGGCATAGGCGTGGTCCCTTCAGATGAAACGCTGGCCAAAGTACCGGCGCAAAAAGTTAGCTTCGGCTAATAATCATCGCTTGGACTTTACGAGTCAATCCCGATCGTGCGAGGGTGACGGCATGACGAATGATGAGAACCTTGAATCAACGGAGGCAGAGGCGCGCGCGGTCGAAACCCGCGCCGAGGCATTTATCGGCGTGCGCGAGGCGCGTCGCAGCGAGGTGGCCGAGGACTATGTCGAACTGATCGCCGAACTGATCCACGAGAACGGCGAGGCCCGGCCTGTCGATATCGCGACCCGGATGGGCGTGACCGCGCCGACGGTCGCTAAAACTCTGGGCCGTCTGGCCCGGGACGGCCTGATCACCCGAGCGAAATACCGCTCGGTCTTCCTGACCGAGGAAGGCCGGGCACTTGCCAAAGAATGCAGGCATCGCCACGAGATCGTATTGCGGTTTCTTCTGAGCCT
>JBBKVJ010000038.1:0-4196 GCA_037968375.1 Paracoccaceae bacterium
GCGTCGCCCCCGAAGCCATCGCGCCCCACAGCCCCATCGCGTTCTCGGTCGCCGATTGCGCGTCTGGCGCATTCCCCGCCGACCCCGCCGCCGAGCGCCACGGCAGACCGATGTGCCGCGCCAACTGCCCGGTGCCGATCTGCATCCGGACATGCTCGGTGGTGCCAAAGGCAGGCGCGCCCGATTTCATGTGGACGTTCGAGCCAAAGCCGCCATAGCTGACCGGCGCCCCCGCCCGCGTCACCTGCGCCAGCGCGATGCAGGCCAGCGCCTCGGCATGCTGCAGCACCAGCGCGCCACCGACCGTCACCGGAGCCATGGCGCCCATCAGGCAGAACGGCGTGATGATCGACATCTGACCGGCGCGGGCGAAATCGATGATGCCTTGGCCCATCGGTAAATCCAGCTGCCGGGGCGAGTTCGAATTGATGACGGTGGTGGCCCAGACGCCATCGCACCAGTCGGCCTCGGAAAGATCAAGGCCAAGGCGGATCATCTCGAAGCTTTCGGCCACCTGCGCCCGGCCGCGCGCATAGATGAACATCGGCTTGTCGCCCAGCACCATCTGCCCCTGCATCATCGCGTAATGGCGCAAGGACGCGGGCACATCCTGCGGCTCGGCCGAGGGCCCATGCTTGTGGATCGCATCGAACGACTGCTGCAGGATCAGGGTTTCCTCATAGTCGCGCAATCTGCCGGGACGCCGCCCCCGCACAAGGTCGGAGGCATTCGGACAGCCCGCGCCCGCCGAGAACATCAGCGTGCCCGGCGCATAATCCTGCTCGCGCGCCGGATTCGCGGCCCGCATCCGCCAGCGGCGCGGAGCGCTGGCCAGACTGGCCGCGACCAGATCGCGGCCGATGCGAACCATCTGGATGTCGTCGTCGACGATCGCCCCGGCGCCCTGCAACAGCGCCCTTGCCTCGGGCAGCAACACCTTGATGCCCAACTCCTGCAGCACCTTCAGCGCGGTGTCGTGCAGCCCCGCGACCTCGTCGTCGGAAAAGATCGCCTGTGGCGCAAAGGGATGCGAAAGATGGATGTGATCGACCGCACGCGCCGGGGGTCTTGGCCCGCGCCTGGGACGTCCGGCGCGGCTCATCGGGCGGTGCCGCCCCCGCCCAGACCTGCGGCATAGGTTGTCGTGAACCGGGTGTAGCCCGCCTCGGTCACCCGCAGATGCGGCGCCGTCAGGCGGTGTAGATCGGGCAGCCGGTGGAACGGCACGGCGGGCCAGGCGTGATGCTCGCTGTGATAGGGCATGTTCCAGGCAAGCATCCGCATCGCCAGGGCAGTAAATGTCGTGCGCGAGTTCTCGAACATGTTCGCCACCGCCGGGCAGCGGCCATGTTCCGCCAGCAAGAACAACCTGAGGAACGGCTGTCCCAGCAGCGCGGGCAACAGCCAGACCCAGATCAGCAATGTCGATCCGGCGGCGACAGACAACACCGCCAGCAGCGCGTAGGCGGCCAGCATCGCCCGTGCCTCGCGCCGGACGGTCCGGCGCGCCGACCCCGGCACAAAGCCATCGGCGTTACGCCCCAGTGCATTCGTCACCAGCACCTTCAGCGCGCCCGACCAGACCGACAGGCCCGAGACATGCAGCACATAGGCAGGCCAGGTCTCGGGCTTTGGCGTCGCAAGCTCGGGGTCCTGCGCGGGGTCCTGCGTGTGGCGGTGGTGGGCAAAGTGAAACAGGCGGAACCAATCGGACGGTATGAAGATCACGAACCCGGCCAGCCGCGCCACGGCATCGTTCATCCAGACCGTGGCAAAGGCGGTGCGATGCACCGCCTCATGCAGCGCGGTGAACAGGAAGACGATCACGATGCCCTGCGGCACCAGAAGCAGCGGCCAAAGCGGCACCGCAAGCGCAATCAGCACCCCCAGCGCCGCGATCAGCCCCAGATGCAGCGCGATGCGGCGCAGACCCGGAGCATCCGCCTTGGTGGTCATTGCGGCGCGGGTCTCGGGCGTCAGCTCTGCCAGAAAGGCGTCGTGCGTCAGTCCGCTCATGCAGCGCGCCCGTAAAAGCCGATCCGCTCTTCCTCCGAGAACAGCACGCCGGGGCGTTCGTAAAAGGAAAAAACCGCGATCATCCGGGTCCGTGTGCCCTCCACCGGCGTCACCCGATGCGCGGTGTTCTTGCCGCGAAAGACGTTCAGCGTGCCGGGGGCGAGCGTCAGGCTGCGCACCTGCCGGTCCTCGCCGCGCAGCATCCGCCCGACGCCGTCGTAATTCGGGTCGGTATCGCTGCGCAGATCAGTGCGGTATTCAAAGGCGCCGCCCGCTTTCGGTGCCTGCAGCAGCAGCGTCGTGGTGAATTCCGAGCGGTCGAAATGCCAGTTCAGACCCTGCCCCTGCGCATAGGACATCGCGTTCACCCGGGCCAGCGGATCGTCCATCACATGCAGCCGGTCCTTGTCCAGCGTCGCGGCCAGAAAGCTCGCGAACGGTGCCCATTCATACAGCCGGATCACCGCCGCCGCGCCCATCTGATCGGCGCAGACCGTGCGGTTGGTGGTCTCCACTTCGCGCAGCGCAGGATGGTCCGCAGGTAGTTCGGGGATCGATTTGCGGAAATAGATGTTGTGACGGCGGGTGTGGGTGAAGGCATCGGTCTCAAACACCGGCTGCAATTCGGCCACCGCCCCCGGCAAAGCCTCGGGCCGCAAAAGGCCCTCTAGGTTGAACATGCCGTTCACCGCCAGATCGGCCTTGCAGCGGGCGACAAGCGCCTGCCAGTCGGGACTACCGGGGTGGTCCAGCGGATAGCGGTGAAGATCGAGGATATCGTCCATAGGTCTACCTCCTGCCGACAGTGTCGGCCCCCGGGCGCCTCTCTGGCAACCCGGAACGCGACACCGATCTGGCGGAAACGTGCCTCAGCCGTTGCGGCGGCGCGAGATGAACGCCCAGCTTGAGGCGCACATCTCGTCGATGTTCCGCTCGGCGCGAAAGCCCAGCAGTGCCTCGGCCCGCGACGGATCGGCGACCAGCACCGGCACATCGCCGGCCCGCCGGGGTGCTGTGACATGCGGCAGATCACGGCCCACGGCGCGGGAATAGGCGGCCAGCATCTCGATCACTGACGATCCCTTGCCGGTGCCCAGGTTCACCGTATGGCCAACGCCCGTCTCCAGCAGCGCGCCCAGCGACACCACATGGCCGCGCGCCAGATCCTCGACATGGATGTAATCGCGCAAGCCAGTGCCGTCAGGCGTGTCGTAATCGGTGCCGAAAATCCGCAACGCTTCGCGCTTGCCCAGCGCCACCTCGGCGATATAGGGCACCAGGTTGTTCGGGATGTCCTGCGGGTCTTCGCCGATCAGCGCCGAGCCATGCGCGCCGGCGGGGTTGAAGTAGCGCAGGCAGGCAAAGGCCCAGGCGGGGTCGGCACCGGCGATTTGTTCGAGGGTCTGCTCGCAGGTCAGCTTGGTGAAGGCATAGGGGCTGGTATAACTGCGCGGCGCGTCCTCGGGGATCGGCCAGACCTTCGGCGTGCCATAAACCGTCGCGGTCGAGGAAAACACCAGCCGGTGGCACCCCGCCGCGCGCATCGCCTTCAACAGCGTCAGAAGGCCGGTGACATTCACGTCGATATAATCCAGCGGCCGTTCGACCGACTCGCCCACCGCCTTCAGCGCCGCGAAATGCACCACCGCCGCGATTTCGGTCTCGGCAAAGACCCGCGCCAGCAGTTCTGCATCCCGCACATCGCCGCGATAGACCACCACCGGCGCCCCGGTGATCACCTCCAGCCGGTCCGGCACATCGGCGCGCGCGTTCGAGAAATTGTCGAGCACCACCGCGTCATACCCCGCCGCGCGCAGGGCCACGAAGGTGTGCGAGCCGATGTATCCGGCGCCACCGGTCAGAAGAACGGTCTTTGTCATCGCGCGGTGCCCCAGAGAAACCTCAGCCACGGCTTGCCCCAGAACCGCACGGGGATCAACCGACGCCTGATTTCATTTTGGTGAAAATATGGCCGCCGGAGGCTGGCTGAACACACCCGCCGGGTGCCGCCTAGCCATGACGCGGCAGCGCCGCACCAGGGCGGTCCGAGTACCGCAGCCGAAGGCGAGGATGCGAGATGAAAATCCTGCGCCGAAGGCGCGCAACCGGATCAGCGACATCGCGGGGGATAACTGGTCGGAGTGAGAGGATTCGAACCTCCGACCCCCTGCTCCCGAAGC
>JBBKVJ010000039.1:0-10716 GCA_037968375.1 Paracoccaceae bacterium
GGGATGCGCGAAGATCAGGTCGGGGGTGAAGCCGCGCTGATCGCGCAGCTTGGCCGCCACCCGTGCCGCCGCCTCGCCGCGCCCGGCGACCTGCGCATAGTGCCCGGCCAAAGGCGCGCCTGCATCGGCCAGCGCCTTTCGGTCGGGCGGATCGTAGGAATAGCGCCCGGTCAGATAGGGGGTCTCGGCCTTGTTGGTGCCAGCGGTGATCACTGCCACTTCGTGGCCGCGTTCCACCAGTGCAGGGGCCACATGGCGGAACTGACCGGGAAAGTTCTGATGGACGAGAAGAATCTTCATGCGCCCTCGCGCAGCTTCCCCGGCACGCCGAAGGCCGCCTGCATCAGCGCCTTGGTATAGTCGGATCGGGGCGAATCAAAGACCTCGGCCGCCGGGCCCTGTTCGACCACATCGCCGCGCTTCATCACCATCACCCGGTGGCTCATCGCGCGGACGACCTTCAGGTCATGGCTGATGAACAGATACGCCAGCCGGTATTTGCGCTGCAATTCGCGCAAAAGGTTCACGATCTGCACCTGCACCGTCATGTCCAAGGCCGAGGTCGGCTCATCCAGTACCAAGAGACGCGGGCGCAGGATCATCGCGCGGGCAATAGCGATGCGCTGGCGCTGGCCGCCGGAAAATTCGTGCGGGTAACGATCCATCGTGGCCGGGTCGAGGCCAACCTCGGTCAGCACCTCGGTCACCATGTCGCGCTTGCTGCGACCCTTTTCGACGCCATGCACGCCCAGACCCTCGGCGACGATCTCGGCCACCGTCATCCGTGGCGAAAGCGAGCCGTAGGGGTCCTGAAACACGATCTGCATGTCACGGCGCAAGGGCCGCAGATTGCGCGAATGCCACTTTTGAATGTCCTGACCCAGAAACACGATCGGCCCTTGCGACGAAATCAACCGCATGATCGCCAGCGCCAGCGTGGTCTTGCCCGAACCGCTTTCGCCGACAATGCCGATGGTCTCGCCCTCGCGCACCGACAGGCTGGCGGCGTTCACCGCCTTCACATGGCCCACCGTCTTGCGCATCAGCCCGCGCTGGATCGGAAACCAGATGCGCAGATCATCGGTGCGCACGATCTCTTCCGCACCATCAGGCACCGGCCCCGGCAGGCCAGTCGATTCCGCCTCGAGCAGCTTTTTCGTATAGGGATGCTGCGGCGCGTCGAAGATCGCCGCCGTCTGCCCCTCTTCGACAATCTCGCCGTTCTGCATCACGCAGACCCGGTCGGCGATACGGCGGACGATGCCAAGATCGTGGGTAATGAACAGCAGGCTCATGCCCATATCGCGCTTCAACTCGGCCAGCAGTTCCAGAATCTGCGCCTGGATCGTCACGTCCAGCGCGGTTGTGGGTTCATCGGCGATCAAGAGGTCCGGTCCGTTGGCAAGGGCCATCGCGATCATCACCCGCTGCCGTTGCCCGCCCGACAGCTGGTGCGGATAGGCCGACAGCCGGGTTTCAGGGTCCTGGATGCCGACCTTGTGCAACAGTTCCAGAGTCCGCACCCGTGCAGGCGCGCCGCTCAGGCCCTGATGCTCGGCCAGGCTTTCGGCGATCTGGCGTTCGATCGAATGCAACGGGTTCAGCGAAGTCATCGGCTCTTGAAAGATAAAGCTGATGTCGTTGCCGCGCACGCGGCGCAGTTCCTTTTCGCTGGCGCCCACCATCTCGGCACCGGCGTATTTCACTGATCCGGAGACGGTGGCGCTGTCGGGCAGCAGGGCCACCGTGGAGAGTGCTGTCACCGACTTGCCCGACCCGCTTTCGCCGACGATGGCCAGTGTCTCGCCCTTGTCGACATGAAACGACACGCGCCTGACGGCCTCAACCGTGTTGCCGTCCTGGGTAAAGCTGACGGACAGGTCCCTGACCTGCAGAACCGCGCTCATCGGAACGTCTTTCTGGGGTCGAAGGCGTCGCGGATGCCCTCGAAGATGAACACCATCAGCGACAACATGATCGCGAAGACGAAGAACGCGGTAAAGCCAAGCCACGTCGCCTGCAGGTTCTGCTTGGCCTGCAGCGTCAGCTCGCCCAGCGACGGCGCCGAGGACGGCAGGCCGAAGCCCAGGAAATCAAGCGCCGCCAGACCGCCGATGGTGCCGGTGATGATGAACGGCAGGATCGTCAGCGTCGCGACCATCGCGTTGGGCAAAAGATGGCGGAACATGATCGCCATGTTGCCGACGCCCAGCGCCCGGGCGGCGCGCACATATTCGAAATTGCGCGCCCGCAGGAATTCGGCCCGCACGACGCCCACCAGCGAGGTCCAGCCGAACATCGTCATCAAGATCACCAGCAGCCAAAAGTTCATCTGCCAGATCGCGCCGACGATGATGATGATGAAAAGCGAGGGCGTGGCGCTCCAAATCTCAATGATGCGCTGGAATATCAGGTCGAGCCAGCCGCCGAAAAAGCCCTGCACAGCGCCCGCGAAGATGCCGATCAGCGATGTGGTCAGCGTCACGATCAGCGAGAACGCCACTGACAGACGGAAGCCGTAGATCACCCGGGCCAGAACGTCGCGCGCGGTGTCGTCGGTGCCCAGCCAATGCTGGTTGTCAGGGCGTGATGGTGCCGCGCCCGCGATCTCGTTCACCGTGCGGTAGCTGTAGGGGATCGGCGGCCACAGCATCCAGCCCTTGCGAATCTCCGCACCCGCAATCTCGCCATCGGCGGCATCCTCGATGGTGCCCTGCGGGTCGTCCCAACAGGCCTCGTTCCCCGCAGCGATAATCAGGCATTGCACCTCGGCGTCGCGGTACACCGCCTCGGTCTGGAAATCGCCGCCATAGGCGGTCTCGGGGTAGAACTGCCAGATCGGCGTGTAGAATTCGCCCTGATAGCGCACCAGGATCGGCTTGTCGTTGGCCAGAAGCTCGGCAAACAGCGACAGCCCGAACAGGATCGCAAACAGGATCAGCGACCAGTAGGCGCGCCGGTTCGACCGGAAATTGCGCCAGCGGCGCTGGTTGAGGGGCGAGAGCACGGCCAACTCAGGTCTCCCGGCTTGAAAAATCGATGCGCGGGTCGATCCAGACATACATCAGGTCCGACAGGATGCCGACGACAAGGCCGACCAGCCCGAAGAAGAACAGCGTGCCGAAGATCACCGGATAATCCCGCGCCACCGCCGCCTCGAAGCCCAGCCGTCCGAGGCCGTCCAGAGAAAAGATCGTCTCGATGATCAACGAGCCGGAAAAGAAAACCGCCAGAAACAGCCCCGGAAACCCTGCCACCACGATCAGCATCGCATTGCGGAAGACATGGCCGTAAAGCACCCGTTTTTCGCTGACGCCCTTGGCCTTGGCGGTAATGACGTATTGCTTGCGGATCTCGTCGAGGAACGAGTTTTTCGTCAGCAGGGTCAGGGTTGCAAAGCTGGAAATCGTCGAGGCGACCACCGGCAGCGTGATGTGCCAGAAATAATCGCCGATCTTGCCCAGAATGGACATCTGATCCCAGTTGTCCGAGGTCAGGCCGCGCAGCGGGAAGATCTGGTAGAATGATCCACCCGCGAACAGCACCAGGAGGAGGATCGCAAACAGGAAGCCCGGGATCGCGTAGCCGACTATGATCGCCCCCGAAGTCCAGCTGTCGAAGGGCGAGCCGTCCCTCACCGCCTTGCGGATGCCCAATGGGATCGAGATCAGATAGGCCAGCAGCGTTGACCACAGGCCCAGCGTGATCGACACCGGCATCTTCTCGAGAACCAGATCGACGACCGAGATCGAGCGGAAATAGCTGGTCCCGAAATCGAAGCGCATGTAATTCCACATCATGCCCACGAAGCGTTCCAAGGGCGGCTTGTCAAAGCCGAACTCGCGCTCCAGCTCGGCGATGAACTCGGGCGGCAGCCCGCGCGCGCCCAGATAACGGTCGTCGCTGGTGCCGGCCTCGGCGACCTGCTGCTGCAGACTGTCGCCGCCGCCCGAAATGCCGGCGAACACGTCGCCGCCACCTTCCATCCGGGCCAGAATCTGCTCGATCGGGCCGCCCGGCACGAACTGCGTCAGGATGAAGTTCACGACCATGATCCCGAACAGCGTCGGGATGATCAGCAGCAATCTGCGAAGGATGTAGGCGCCCAAAGCGGTGTCTTCCCGCGCCGCTAGAAGGCGCCCGCGGCGCGCAGTCTTTCGGCGGCCTCGGCGTCATACCACCAGAAATCCATCTCGCCGACCAACAGCGGCGGCAGGGTCTCGGGGTGGCGATAGATGTCGTAATAGGCGACCCAGGTTTCGGGGTTATACCACAGCGGTATGTCGAACCCGGTGGCGCGCAACACGCGGTCCAGCGCGTGGATCGAGGTTTTCAGCTCGTCCAGCGTGCTGGCCTTGATCGCCTCGGTGATCAGCCGGTCGACGCCCGGATCGCGCAGCCGCATCAGGTTGCGCGAACTGTCGTCGGCGGTTTTCGACGCATACCATTGTTCCAGCCCGATCGAAGGTTCGAACGACATGTCGAAACCCTGGTTCGCCAGATCGAAATCGCCCGACCGGCGGCGCTCGACATACTGCGCGGAATCGATCCGGTTCAGCCGTGCCTGAACACCGATGGCCGAGAGGTTCTCGATATAGGGATTGACGATCCGGTCATAAAGCGGGCTGAACTGGATGATCGTCAGGGTCAGCGCCTCGCCTGCCGCGTTGCGCCGCACACCGTCGCTGCCGATGGTCCACCCGGCCTCATCCAGCAGCGCGTTGGCGGCGCGCTGGATCCGGCGCGAGGGCCGGTTCTGCTCGGAATCGCCCGGTTCCGGCAGCGACGCCTCGTCGGTCAGGATCGACGCATCCAGAAGGCCCTCGTCGACCAAGGGCTGCAACAGCGCCAACTCGGCCTCGGACGGTGTGCCGGTGGCGGCCAGATCGGTGTTCGACCAATAGGAAACGGGGCGCTGATAAAGCCCGTAGAACAGCGTCTTGTTCGACCATTCGAAGTTGAACACCATGCCGATGGCATCGCGCACGCGCTTGTCCTGCCATTTCGGACGGTCCAGATTGAACACCCAGGACAGCCGGTTGCCAACATTGCCGTCGGGAATTTCCTCGCGCTTGACCCAACCATTGGTCAGCGAGCGAAAATCGTAGCCCGCCGCCCAGTCCTGCGACGAGGTTTCGGTGCGGAACGTGTAATCGCCCGCCTTGAAACCTTCGAACGCGGCATCGCTGTCGGCGAAATACTCGACCCGGATCCGGTCGAAGTTGTTGCGCCCGGCGTTGAGCGGCAGGTCGTCGCCCCAGTAGTCGGGGTTGCGGGCATAGACCACGCGCCGGTTGAAGTCAAAACTGTCCAGCACATAGGCGCCGGTCGACATGAACGGCTCTTTCGAGCTTTTGTCCAGCCGCGCGCCGGTTTTCTCGAACCAGGCCTTGGAAAACACCGGGGTGCCGCCGGCGAACCCCACCCGGTCGCGCAGCGAGGCCGATGCGTCGAACCGGAAGGTGATGCGATAGGGGCTTTCGACCTCGACCGCGTCAATGAAGCCTTCGACGATCCGGCGATATTCCGGGATGCCCTGGGTCTGGAACAGATCGAAGCTGAACGCCACATCCTCGGCAGTCATCGGGGTGCCGTCGGAAAACCTGACATCGTCGCGCAGGTTGAAGGTCACGAAGGACAGGTCTGCGGGATATTCCAGCGTCGTGCAGAGCAGGCAATAGCTGCCGTAGGGATCATCCGCAGTGGTGGTCAGCAGGCTTTCGCTGCCGATGGTGTTCAGGGCGGCAGTCACGCCGTCGCGGGCATACTGGTTGAAACTGTCGAAACTGCCCTGCGCCCAGATCGAAAGTTCACCACCCTTCGGCGCGTCGGGATTGACGTAATCGAGATGCGTCAGGTCGGCGGGATATTTCAGTTCGCCAAAATTGGAATACCCGTATGAGATCGTGACCTCATCCTGTGCGAGCACCGGCAGTGCCATCACAGAAAGGACAGCCCCGAGCAGCATGGCGCAAAGGCGCGGCTGCGGGGAACGGGCGTCAGGATGCGTGGCGCGAAACGTCATGTCGGGTCCTTTCGGCGGCTTCGGTTCAGGCGCGTTGAACACCACCTTAGGTTACGTTTGCTGAAACCGAATGTTCAAGTTGCGATTGCGTGAGGCTGTCGGACCAGAAATAAAAAGGGCCGCCCTGCCAAGGCGGCCCGCAGATCTGCGAAGATCACGTTTTCTTCAACCACCGAAGCTGGCGAGATAGGCGATCAGATCGGCGCGTTTGGCGACGTCCTTCAGGCCCGCATAGGTCATCTTGGTGCCCGCCGCATAGCCGCGTGGATTGGCGATGAAGGCGTTCAGCTCATCGGGCGTCCAGTCACCCGGCAACCCTGTCAGCACTTCGGAATAGGCAAAGCCCGTGACCGAGGCGATGTCGCGGCCAACGACGCCGTTCAGATGCGGACCGGTGCCGTCACTGCCGTCCAGCTTGTGACAGGCCTGGCATTGGCGCCACTGGCCTTCGCCCGCGGTTGCATCCGCGGCGGCCAGAATTTCGGCGAACGGCACTTCCGGTTCACCCGTGGCTTCGACCATTTCGCTGGCGCCGGTGTCGATCACATAGGCCTGCTCTTCATAGCCACCATGGCCACCGCCATAGATGATTTCGCCGCCCCAGTTGAGAATGAGCAGCGCCAGCCATGCGGCGCAAAGTGCGCCGACGGTCTTTGTAAGGGTCATCGTGTCGAACATGTCGCGATCCAATATCGTCCCGAAGTCGGGGATTATGTATCCGCTTCCCCCCGCCGTGCGCAAGGTGTAGTTGCCGCGACCAATCGGCACGACCGCAGCGGAGGCCACCATGACAGCACGGATCGCGTTCCAGGGCGAACCCGGTGCCTATTCCCATCAGGCCTGCCACGAGGCGTATCCGAAGATGGAAGCGCAGCCCTGCCCGACCTTCGAGGACACGATCGAGGCGGTGCGTCGCGGCGACGCCGACCTGGCGATGCTGCCGGTCGAGAATTCGACCTACGGGCGGGTCGCCGACATTCATCGCCTGATGCCCGCCTCGGGCCTGCATATCGTCGATGAGGCCTTTGTGCGCGTCCATATCAACCTGCTGGCGGTGCCGGGCGCCAGTCTGGAGGACGTGGAATCGGCGATGAGCCACACCGTGCTTCTGGGCCAGTGCCGCGATTTCCTGATGTCGAACCGCATCCGTGCAGTAGTCGGCGCCGATACCGCCGGATCGGCCAAACATGCGTCCGAACTGGGCGACAAGAGCATGGCAGCGCTTGCCTCCGAGCTTGCAGGCGAAATCTACGGGCTGAACGTGTTGGCCCGCCATATCGAGGACCAGTCTAACAATACCACGCGATTCCTGATCATGTCGCGTGAGGTGAACCTGAAACGGCGCGGTTCGGCGGGGATGATGACCTCGTTGGTGTTCCGGGTGCGCAACATTCCGGCGGCGCTCTACAAGGCAATGGGCGGGTTCGCGACAAACGGCGTGAACATGACCAAACTCGAAAGCTACATGGTCGACGGTTCGTTCTCGGCGACGCAGTTCTACGCCGATATCGAAGGCCACCCCGACGACCGCAATGTCGCTCTGGCACTGGAAGAGCTGGATTATTTCACCAGCGAAATCAGTCTTCTGGGCGTCTATCCCGCCGATCCTCGCCGTCGGTAGGGTCAGCGCTGCACAAAACTATTAGCTAAAAGTTTTCGGCGCCAGGACTTGACCGTCAGATCCCGCCGCCTTGCTCCAGATCGCGGGCGAACAACAGCACGCGGGCCTTGAAGCGGTTCGTCAGCGACGACTTCCCCAGCTTCATCGACTGCAGCACCAGCCGCGCGGTCAGTGTGCGCGGCCGCAAGTCCAGATCGACCTTCAGCCGGGTCTGGCGCGGCGCCAGCGCGGTCAGATCGATCGTCAGCGTGCCGTCGAACCCGCCCATCCGGCCCGAGGACACCAGCGCGCGCGGTGGATCGATCCGGTCGATCCGGTTGATCAGCTCGCGATCGCGGCCCCTGTGCCGAAACCGCACGGTCCAGCCCTGACCTTCGCCGGACACGACGCCGAACCGTTCGACCGCGCCGCCGCGCCTCAGGACCGCCCGTTCGAAGCCATGGAAATCGGTGACCGCGTCGAACACCGACTGGATCGGTAGGTCGATGTCCTCTTTGGTGGTGAACCGCATCCGCTTTGCCCCTTCAGTCCAGCCGGTCGGCCAGCCAGCGCTCAAGCAAGAACCGTGCGATGGCGCCACGCCGCGACGGCTTCACTTTCGGATGCTGGTCTGCGAAGACATCCATGACCTCGGCCTTGGTCAGCCACAGCGCATCTTCCAACTCGTCATCGTGCAGCGTGATCTCGCGGCCCTCGGCCTCGCCCCGGCAGCCGAACATCAGCGAGGCCGGAAACGGCCAGGGCTGCGACGACAGATAGCCGACCGCACCAACCCTGACGCCGGTTTCCTCCAGAACCTCGCGGCGCACGGCCGCCTCGATGGTCTCGCCGGGTTCGACGAACCCCGCCAAGAGCGAATACATCCCCTCGGGCCAGAATGACGACCGGCCCAGCAGCACCGCATCGCCGTGGGTGATCAGCATGATCACCACCGGGTCGGTGCGCGGAAAGTGATGCGCGCCGCAAGCCGGGCAATCGCGCTGCCAGCCGGCCTTGGCGATCACCGTGCGGGCGCCGCATTTCGCGCAAAACCCGTGCGTGGCATGCCAGCCGGTGACCGCCTTGGCGGTGGCGATCAGTTCCGCCTCGCGCGGGGTCAGATCGGTCATCACACCGCGCAGTTCGGCGAAAAGATGGTCAGGCGGCAGGTCGGGATGGCGCTGTTCGGACGGGTCGAAGAAGGCGCCCAGCGTTTCCGGCTCGTCCTCCGGCTCCCAGGCCGAGATATCGCAGGCAAAGCGCGGGGCGCCGCCGTCGAGGCCAAGGAACACCGGCGCCTCCAGCGCCTCGGCCTGCACGCCGTGACCCAACGGCACCCAGCCGCCCGCCGCGCCCTGGAACAGCGGCTTGCCGCGCCACACCGGCATGATCCGCGCCTCGGGCGCGGCCAGAAGCCGGGCAATCTCGTCCGGCTTGCCGCGCAGGATCGCCGCCCTGTCGAGGCCCGAACCGCCAAATGTCACCTCTTCCGCGCCGCGCATCGCCGCCTCCTGCCGCTTTTGGCGAGGCGGAACTTGCCACGCACCGCGCCAGCGCGCAATCGGGCGCACGTTAACCATTTGGTAAGACCCGTGACGCAACCAGAAGGAATATGGAACGCCAAGGAATGGCGTCTTAGTGTTGCGTCACAGCCGTGCTATCCTCCGACCGGTCAAGATCGGAGGACGCTTGAGATGACGCGACAGACACGACTGGATGTAACCCGGCGAGGCTTTCTGGCCGGTGGTATTGCGGGAGCCTCGTTGATCGCACTCCATCCCTATTCTGCCCGCGCGCAGGCA
This sequence comes from Paracoccaceae bacterium, assembly GCA_037968375.1. GTDB lineage: Bacteria > Pseudomonadota > Alphaproteobacteria > Rhodobacterales > Rhodobacteraceae > CANNFR01. Next base: position 9,428 of record JBBKVJ010000039.1, read on the forward strand.
GGTCAGGCGCATTTGCGGCTGATGGAGACGACGGACCTGCATGTCCACGTCTTTCCTTACGATTACTATTCCGACCGACCTATCGACACCGTCGGCCTGTCGCGCACCGCCTCGATCGTGAAATCGATCCGCGCCGAGGCGACGAATTCGGTCCTGATCGACAATGGCGATTTCCTGCAGGGCAACCCGATGGGCGATTACATCGCCTACGAGCGCGGCATGAAAGAGGGTGACATGCACCCGGTCATCGCCGCGATGAACACCGTCGGCTTTGACGCCTCGACGCTGGGCAATCACGAGTTCAACTACGGCCTCGATTTCCTGATGAAATCACTGGCAGGTGCGGATTTCCCGGTGCTGTGCGCCAATATCGCCAAGGAAACCGGCGCCGACCCGACCAAGGATACCACGCTGGTGCCGCCCTACACGATCCTCGACCGCGAGGTGACCGACGGCGCAGGCCAGACCCATCCGATCCGCATCGGCCTGATCGGCTTTGTGCCACCGCAGATCATGACCTGGGACCGACGGCATCTTGAGGGCAACGTCACCACCCGCGATATCGTCGAGACCGCGCGCGCCTGGGTGCCGCAGATGAAAGAGGCGGGCGCCGATATCATCATCGCCCTCAGCCATTCCGGCATCGGTGCCGCCGATCACAGCGACGGCATGGAAAACGCCAGCGTGCCGCTGGCGATGGTCGAGGGTATCGACGCGCTGGTCACCGGGCACCACCATCTGGTCCTGCCCGGCCCGGCCTACGAAGGCTTTGCCGGCGTCGATGCCGAGGCCGGCACGATCCACGGCAAACCGGCCGTCATGGGCGGCTTCTGGGGCTCGCATCTGGGTCTGATCGACCTGCTTCTGGAACGCGACGGCAACGCGTGGCGCATCGCCAGCCACACCACCGAGGCGCGCCCGATATCGCAGCGCAACGAGGATCGCACGGTTTCGGCACTGTACGAGGACGACACCGCCGTGCTGGCCTCGGTGCGCAAGGAACATGACGAGACGCTGGAATATGTGCGCCGCGCGGTCGGCAAGACATCGGCGCCGCTGCACAGCTATTTCGCGCTGGTGGCCGACGATCCCTCGGTGCAGATCGTCTCGATCGCGCAAAGCTGGTATATCGCCGAGATGATGCGCGGCACCGAGCACGAGGGTCTGCCGATCCTGTCGGCGGCGGCGCCGTTCAAGGCGGGCGGGCGCCAGGGCTGCTCATATTTCACCGACATTCCGGCCGGTCCGCTGGCGATCAGACACACGTCCGACCTCTATCTATATATATC
>JBBKVJ010000040.1:0-5566 GCA_037968375.1 Paracoccaceae bacterium
GGTCCAGACCGATCCGGGAAGGCCGGGCAACGCGGCCAGACCCGATGCCGCCACCGCCCCGATCGGCAACAGCAGGAACGCCGTGACGAGGGCCAGAAGCAGGGTATCGAGCAGCCGCAATCCCGGCGCCGCCGCATCCCAGCGCTCGACCGCCCGGTCCAGTCCGGCACCCAGTGCTGACGGCACCGCGACGCGCAGCGCTAGCAGTGCCGCAATTCCGGTCAGTGCGACCTGCACAAGCGCCAGAAGGGCGGCGCGGCCAAGGTCGAAATCGTAGGTAAAGGCCTGATAGATCGCCAGTTCCACCGTCGTGGCGCGTGGCCCGCCGCCCAGCGTCAGGGCCACCGCGAAACTGGTCAGACAGACCAGAAAGATCACCGCGAAGGCACCGGGCAGAACCGCGCGCAGCATCGGACGTTCCAGCGTGCGGGCGATGTCGCCGGGGGTAAAGCCCAGCGAAGCGGCAAGGCGGAACCGCTCGGCGGGGACCGACAGCCAGCCTTGCAAGATCAACCGCGTCGCCATCGGCAGGTTCAGGAACACATGCGCGATGACGACGCCGTGCAGCCCATAGATATCGACCGGCGGCAGGCCGATCGCCTCCAGCCCCCGGCTGACCAGCCCGGCGCGCCCGAACACCGCAAGAAGACCGAGGACTGCAACGATCACCGGCAGGATGAACGGCGCACCCAGAAGCGTCACCAACAGCCCACGCCCCACGAACCGGCGCCTTGCGAGGGCGCGCGCGACGGGGATCGCGAGGATGCATGACAGCGCCGCGGAGATCAGCGCCTGCAGCACGGTGAACCGCAGCGCCGCCCAGTCGGCAGGCCCAAGCCCGCGCAGAGCCTCGGCGCGCAGGCCAACGGTCAGCAATGTGCCCAGCGTCAGCATCAGGATCAGCGCGGCTGCTGCCACGCCGACCCAATGCGCGGCTTCTAGCGGCTGAGGGCTGCGCGCCATGTCTCGATCGCCTCGTCGCGCAATCCTGCCGCTTCGCCCGGTGCGTAGAGCAGGGCCTGATCGGGGATCACCAATGTCGCGAACCCGTCCGGCAAACCATCAGCGGGCGTCACGGCGGGATACATCCAGTTGGTCGTCGGAATCACTTTTTGAAACGCATCCGAGACCATGAATTCGAGAAACAGGTCGGCCAGCTCGGGTTCCTCGGTCGAGGCAATCTTGCCCGCCACTTCGACCTGCAGGTAGTGGCCTTCGGTGAAGGGTGCCGCCGCCTTGGTCGGGTCGTCATCGGCGATCAGGTGATAGGCGGGCGAGGTGGTGTAGGACAGCACCATATCGGCCTCGCCTTCGGTGAACAGGCCGTAAGCCTCGGACCAGCCCGGCGTGACGGTGACGATATTGTCGGCAAGTGCCGCCCAGATTTCACCGGCGCGGTCGCCGTAAGCGGCTTCGACCCAGAGGACGAGGCCGAGGCCGGGGGTCGATGACCGTGGGTCCTGGATCAGGATCTTGAGGTCCGACGCAGCGAGCGCCTCAAAATCCATCGGCGGAGTTATTAGCCGCGTCGTGTCGTAGACAAAGGCGAAATAGCCCCAGTCGTAGGGCACAAAGAGGTCATCCTCCCATCCCACCGGCAGGTCGTAGTCGGCCTCGACGGTGACCGGCGCGAACAGCGCGGTGGCGGCGGCGGCAGCGGTCAGGTTGGTGTCGAGGCCAAGGACGATATCGGCCTCGGTCCGGGCGCCTTCCAGCCGCAGCCGCGCCAGAAGAGCGGCACCATCGCCGGCGCCGACAAAGCGCAGATCGCAGGCGCAGGTGGCCTCGAACGCGGCCTCAACCGCCGGTCCGGGGCCCCATTCCGCGATGAAGCTGTCGTAGGTGTAGACGGTAAGCACAGGGGTTTCGGCCTGGGCACCTGACATCGTCAGGCTGGCCGCAAAAAGTCCCGCTGCAAGGATCGGAGTACGCATGTCTTCCTCCATTGCGACGAGCGGTATGGAGGATCACGTCGGACCTTCCCTCCGCCGGTCTTAACCGGTTCAGGTTCTACGGGTTCGCGCGGATCGCATCTCAGCCCTGTCGCCAGAGCACCCCGAGGTACAGATGAACGTAGCGCCTGTGGCGACGGGCGCAAGGGGGCGCTGCCCCCGTCGCCGCGACGAGCGGCGACCCCCCCCGGGATATTTGGAACCGAAAGAAGCAGGGTGCGGCGACCCGACTTGAGCGGGCCGCGGTTTCAGCCTATGCGGGAGCCATGAGTTTCAACAGCTTTGGCCATCTTTTCCGCGTGACGACTTGGGGCGAGAGCCACGGGCCCGCCTTGGGCTGCACCATCGACGGCTGCCCGCCGGGGGTGGAGTTGACCGAGGCCGTCATCCAGCCCTGGCTGGATCGGCGCAAACCCGGCCAGTCGAAATACACCACGCAGCGGCGCGAAGACGATCTGGTCGAGATAATGTCGGGCACCTACGAGGGGCGCACGACCGGAACGCCGATCCAGCTGATGATCCGCAACACCGATCATCGGTCGAAGGATTACGGCGATATCGCGCAAAAGTTCCGGCCCGGGCATGCGGACATCACCTATCACCAGAAATACGGGTTGCGCGATCCGCGTGGCGGTGGCCGGTCGTCGGCGCGCGAAACGGCGGCACGGGTGGCGGCGGGTGGTGTGGCGCGGGCGGTTCTGGCCGATCTGGTGCCGGACCTCGCGATCACCGGGTACATGGTGCAGATGGGGCCGCGCACGATTGACCGGGGCCGGGTCGATCCGGGCGAGATCGGCAACAACCCGTTCTGGTGTCCTGATCCGGTGGCGGCAGAGGATTGGGCCGGGTATCTCGACGACCTCCGGAAATCCGGCAATTCGGTGGGTGCGGTGATTGAGGTGACGGCGTGCGGCGTGCCTGCGGGGCTGGGCGCGCCGGTCTATGGCAAGCTCGACACCGAACTGGCCGCTGCGATGATGAGCATCAATGCCGTGAAAGGTGTCGAGATCGGCGCCGGGATGGGCGCGGCCACGCTGACCGGGGTCGAAAATGCCGACGAGATCGCGATGGGACCGGACGGGCCGGTGTTCAACTCGAACCACGCGGGCGGTATCCTGGGCGGGATTTCGTCGGGGCAGGAGATTGTGGTGCGGTTCGCGGTGAAGCCGACTTCGTCAATCTTGACACCGCGCAAGACGATCACCGTGACCGGCGAGGAAACCGAGATCGTCACCAAAGGCCGCCACGACCCCTGCGTCGGCATCCGGGCAGTGCCGGTAGGTGAGGCGATGATGGCGCTGGTCATCCTCGACCATCTGCTGCTGGACCGGGGCCAGACCGGAGGGGTGCGGGGGAAAATAGGTGTCTGACAACTACTTCAGGATCGTTCCGGCCGATCCGTTCCTGATGGCTGCCGAGGATGCCGTGGCCTGCGCCGTGTCGGCAATTGAAGCGGCTCTGCCCAGCCACGAAGGCATCAAGGTCTCGCGCTTCGCCAAACCCCAATTCATTGACGCGATGGGAATTTCGAATCCGTCGCCTGTCCGTCCTGCGGCGTTTCTCTCGATATGGGGTGGTGGGCCGATCAGATGGACGCCGATTTCGACGGCGAGGGGTTTCGCCTGTTGCCGATCGAGACGCCATGCTGTGGCGCGTCGCTGACCTTAAACAAGCTCTGCTATCATTGGCACTGCGCTTTCGGCCGGTTGTCGGTCGAGGTGCTGAACCCGGGCGTGCACCCACTTCCGGATGCACTTATGCAAGAGTTGGCCCGGCGTCTGGATGGCCCGGTCGCTCTGGTCTACGCGCATCTCTGAACTGGCCGGGCCGTCGAGTTAGATCACCGCATCCCAGATCAGCTTTGATCCCGTCACGGTCAGCAACACATAAGTAATCGCGAAGAACGCACCTTCGGGCAGCATCCGGTGCGCCTTGACGCCGATCCAGGCGCCGAGCAGCGCGAAGGGCGCCAACATCAGGTCGGCCTTCAGCGTATCGACCGTGAAGATGCCGAGGAATGCGTAGGGCACTGCCTTGAATATATTGATCGCCCAGAAGGTCAGTACCGTCGTCGCCTGAAACGCGGTTTTGGGCAGCCCCTGCGCCAGAAGGTAGATCGCAGCAGGCGGCCCGCCTGCATGGCTGACGAAGCTGGTGAACCCCAAAGCGAGCCCGGCAAGAACCCCGGCCCCGGTGCCCAGTGGCCGGTCCGAAAATGTTAGCCAGCCCCGGCTGCGCGCGATCTGGAACGCCACGAATCCGATCGCGATGGCACCGATGAAAACCCGGAACACGTCGGGATTCGTCACCTTGTAAAACATCGCGCCAAGCACCACCCCCGGCAGACCCGCCATGATCAGAAACCGCGCCGAGGGCAGGTGCCACTTTCCCCAATACGGCCGCAACGTCGCGGCATCGACCAGCATCAGCAGCGGCAGCATCATGCCCAAGGCCACCGCCGGTTCGAGAATCAGCGCCAGAAACGGTGTCGCGGCAAATCCCGCACCCGAGCCAAAGCCGCCCTTCGACACGCCTGCGAAGATCACCGCCGGGATCGCCAGCGCGAAGAAGGTGACGCTGAACTCCACATTCCCTCGCAATGCTTGGTTAACCTTGTTCGCCATAGACTTAGCCGACCGGCGCCAGACCGGCGAGACGCAATGCCGTGGCCGGCAGTATCAGGCGGACCTTGTCAGCACCGGCATCACGCTCTAGGCAGTGCCGCGAAACAACTTGACGGAATGGAGATCCCCCATGGCCAGACCCAAGATCGCCCTTATCGGCGCGGGCCAGATCGGCGGCACGCTCGCCCATCTCGCTGCGATGAAGGAACTGGGCGATGTCGTCCTGTTCGACATTGCCGACGGTGTGCCTCAGGGCAAGGCGCTGGATATCGCCGAAAGCGGCCCCTCGGCGCGGTTCGATGCCGATGTGTCGGGCACCAACGATTATTCCGGGATCGCGGGCGCGGATGTGTGCATCGTCACCGCCGGTGTCGCGCGCAAGCCGGGGATGAGCCGCGACGACCTGTTGGGCATCAACCTGAAGGTGATGAAATCGGTCGGCGAGGGGATTGCCCAGCACGCGCCCAAAGCCTTCGTGATCTGTATCACCAACCCCCTCGATGCGATGGTCTGGGCCTTGCGAGAGTTTTCCGGCCTGCCGCACAACATGGTCGTCGGCATGGCGGGCGTGCTGGATTCGGCGCGCTTCCGGCATTTCCTGTCGCTGGAGTTCGGTGTGTCGATGCGCGATGTGACCGCCTTTGTCCTTGGCGGCCACGGCGACACGATGGTGCCCTTGACCCGCTATTCGACGGTCGCGGGCGTGCCCTTGCCGGACCTCGTCAAGATGGGCTGGACCACGCAGGAAAAACTCGACGCCATCGTCCAGCGCACCCGCGATGGCGGCGCCGAGATCGTCGGCCTTCTGAAAACCGGCTCGGCATTCTATGCACCCGCCACATCAGCCATCGAAATGGCTGAAGCGTTTCTCAAGGACCAGAAACGCGTCCTGCCCTGTGCCGCCCATATCGACGGCACCTATGGGCTGAAGGACATGTATGTCGGCGTGCCAGCGGTAATCGGCGCTGGCGGCATCGAGCGGGTGGTCGA
>JBBKVJ010000041.1:0-7004 GCA_037968375.1 Paracoccaceae bacterium
GTGGGCCTGGGCGAAGTCATGAATTTCCCCGGAGTCTCTGGCAACGATCCCAGGATGCTGGGAGAAATAGCCGCGACAGTCAAGGCCGGCAAGACGGTAGGCGGGCATTACGCCTCGCCCGATCTGGGGCGCGCCTTCGCGGCCTATGCCGCCGGGGGCCCGGCGGACGATCATGAGGGCACCTCGGAAACCGATGCCGTGGTGCGGGTGCGGCAGGGCATGCGCGCGATGCTGCGGCTGGGGTCGGCCTGGTATGACGTCAAGGCGCAGATCACGGCGGTGACGGACAAGGGCCTCGACCCGCGCGGCTTCATCCTGTGCACCGACGATTGCCATTCCGGCACGCTGGTGAACGAGGGCCACATGAACCGCGTGGTGCGGCACGCCATCGAGTGTGGCTGCGACCCGCTGGTGGCGCTGCAGATGGCCACGATCAACACCGCCACGCACTTTGGGTTGGAGCGCGAGTTGGGCAGTATCGCGCCGGGGCGGCGGGCGGATGTGATCCTGACCCCGGACCTGCGCACGCTGCCGATCCACCGGGTGATCGCGCGGGGGCAGACGGTGGCGATGGAGGGCGAGATTTGCGTTGCCTGCCCGCACTACGACTGGCCCAGGGATGTGCGGCAGACGGTTAATCTGGCGCGTCCGGTCACGGCGGAGAATTTCGTGGTGACAGCCCCCGAGGGGCGGAACCGCGTGAAGGTCAAGGTGATCGGCGTCGTCGAAAATCAGGCGCCGACCAAGGCGCTGACGGCCGATCTGGCGGTCACTGATGGCGTGGTCGAGCCCGACGAGGCTCAGGACGTGGCGCAGATCGCCCTTGTCGAGCGGCACCGGGGCACCGGCGGCGTGGTGAACGGCTTTGTCTCGGGCTTTGGCTATCGCGGCAAAATGGCGATGGCCTCGACCGTGGCACATGACAGCCACCACATGATCGTCGTCGGCACCTCGCGCGCCGATATGGCCGCGGCGGCGAACCGTCTGGCCGAGATCGGCGGCGGCGTGACCGTCTGGAAGGACGGCGCCGAGATCGCTCAGGTGCCGCTGCCCATCGCCGGTCTGATGTCCGACAGTCCGGCGCGCGAGGTGGCAGCACAGGCCGACCGCATGGTCGCGGCAATGGCGGATGTCGGCTGCACGCTCAACAACGCCTATATGCAGCATTCGCTTCTGGCGCTGGTCGTGATACCCGCGCTCAGGATTTCCGATCTGGGCCTCGTTGATGTGACGCGGTTCGAGATCACCGAACTTTTCGAGGGCGAGACCCGATGAACGCCGACCCCAAACTGCCGCATCTGACGCCGGACCTGCCGCGGACCGAAACCTTCACCGACCCCGAGGCGGCGGTGGCCCGGCTGGAAGAGCTGTACACCATTTCGACCGCCTTCCTGCGCGACCGCTTTGCCGAGACGTTGGGCACCGGCCGCCCCGCCGCCCGGTTCCGCGCCTATTACCCCGAGATCCGGATGACGACGACCAGCTTTGCCCAGGTCGACAGCCGGCTCAGCTTTGGCCATGTCGCCCAGCCCGGCACCTATTCCAGCACCGTCACCCGCCCCGACCTTTTCCGCGCCTACCTGATCCAGCAGATCGGCCTTCTGGTCCAGAACCACAATGTCGGCGTGCAGATCGGCCCTTCGGACACGCCGATCCCGATCCATTTCACCTCGCAAAGCGACGCCAGCCTGTCGGTGCCGCAAGAGGGCGTGCTCGACTTTCCCTTGCGCGATGTCTTCGATGTGCCGGACCTGTCCACGACAAATGACGATATCGTCAATGGCTTTGGCTTTACCAACCCCGATGGCTCTGGCCCGCTGGCGCCATTTACCGCGCAGCGGGTGGACTATTCGCTGGCCCGCCTGTCGCATTACACCGCGACCACGCCCGAGCATTTCCAGAACTACGTCCTGTTCACCAACTACCAGTTCTACGTGGAAGAATTCGAGGCCTATGCCCGCAAGGCGCTGGCCAACGAGGACAGTGGCTATACCGCCTTCGTCGGGCCCGGGAATGTGCAGATCACAACCCCCGAGGGCCACCTGCCCACGCCCGCCAAGCTGCCGCAGATGCCGACCTATCACCTGAAGCGCGCCGGCGGGCAGGGCATCAGCCTGGTCAATATCGGCATCGGCCCGTCGAACGCCAAGACCGCGACCGACCATATCGCGGTACTGCGCCCGCATGCCTGGCTGATGGTCGGCCATTGCGCGGGCCTGCGGAACTCGCAATCGCTGGGCGATTTCGTGCTGGCACATGCCTATCTGCGCGAGGATCACGTGCTGGACGCCGATCTGCCGGTCTGGGTGCCGATCCCGGCGCTGGCGGAAATCCAGATCGCCCTTGAACGCGCGGTGGCCGAGGTGACCGAGCTTGAGGGCTACGACCTCAAGCGCATCATGCGCACCGGCACCGTCGCCACCATCGACAACCGCAACTGGGAACTGCGCGACCAATCCGGCCCGGTGCAGCGGCTGTCGCAGTCGCGCGCCATCGCGCTCGACATGGAAAGTGCCACGATCGCGGCCAACGGCTTTCGCTTCCGAGTGCCCTACGGCACGCTGCTGTGTGTCTCCGACAAGCCGCTGCACGGCGAATTGAAGCTGCCCGGCATGGCGACCGAGTTCTACAAGACCCAGGTCACAAGGCACCTTTTGATAGGAATCAGGGCGATGGAACGGCTGCGCGAGATGCCGCTGGAGCGGATTCACAGCCGGAAATTGCGCAGTTTCGAAGAGACAGCCTTCCTCTAACCCGGCGGAATCACGCTAAATGCAGGAAAAATTGGCGGAGAAGCACACTAATTCTTGTGCGACCCCCCTATATTCCGGTAAATCATAGCGATCAGCCCCTAGTTTCAAGGGGAGAAACGAGGAGACAGTAGATGGCGACGAAACCGATGACGAAGGCGCAGCTGGTCAGCGCGCTGGCCGACAAGATGGGTGCCGACAAGAAAACCGCGAACGCTGCGATCGACGCGCTGAGCGATATCATCACCCATGAAGTCTCGAACGGCGGCGCCGTGACGATCCCGAACGTCGGCAAGGTCACCTGCCGCGACCGGCCGTCGCGCATGGTGCGCAACCCGGCCACGGGCGAGCAGATCCACAAGGATGCCGACCGCGTCGTGAAGATGTCGGTCGCCAAGGCGCTGAAGGACAGCGTGAACGGCTGAACTGGGGTCTTTACCCGGAGCTATAGGGCCGCCTTCGGGCGGTCCTTTTCTTTTGGGGGATCTGCTTCGCAGTGATCGCAACAGAGGGCAGCGACTGACCGCGGGCTGCCGCCGCGACACCCCCGGTCGCCGCTTCATGGTCGAGCAGCCCCCGACCTTTTTCGTCGCGCCAACGTCACCGTAGCGGCTGCCCATCGTGCTGTAGGCACGCCTAAGGCGTGACGGGGCGGTCAGCGTCGCCATGGGCGTTCGGACCGATGGCACGCCGATTGCGACCCCGGCGGCGCTTCGCGCCTTTGTTCCGGGCGGGCGCATTGCTCAACCCCGCCGTCCGACACTTCACCCCTCGCCGAAAATCCCGGTCGGCCTGCTGTCGATGCTGATCACGTTCTTGCGGCGCCAGTAATCGCGCACCCCCTCAGGGCCCATCCTTTCGTAGAACGGCACCAGCTCGGTCTCGGCGCGGCTGGCCTTGAAACCGATCAAGGGGACACCGGTGCCGCACGACGTCTGCACCAGATCGATGCTCAGATCGAAAATCTGCCGGCTGCCCGCGATTGTCGGGAAATCGCCCAAAGTCGCGTCCCAGCCCGCGTCATGCGGATGCAGGACCCGGCGCTGCCATAGACCCGCAGGATGATCGCATCGCCCCGAAACGCGCAGAACATCAGCGTCATGCGCGGCCAGTCGCGCAGATGCGCCGCCGTCTCGTTGCCGCTGCCCGACAGGTTCAGCCAGACGATCCGCGCGTCGCTGACGTGCCCGCAGGGTATCCATGCCCCTTGGCGACAGGTTCACCCTCCGGTCGCGCGCGGCGGTTGCGACAAATACATCGGTGGCCGCTCTATAACGCCGCGCAACGTGGCGTCGGGGTTCGATCCGACGGCCATTTCGGCACCTCCACGTCGCGGGCGCAATGAGACCAGATACCGAACATCCGGGTCAAGCGGCGGCTTGCGGAATTGCGCCTGACAGTTCCTGTGGCATCCGCTACCAAGACCCCGCAAGGAGGACAGGCCGATGGAGATCCGCGCAATCCTGATGGGGCTGGCCTTTGCCTTCATGTGGTCGTCGGCCTTCACCTCGGCGCGGATCATCGTCGCCGATGCGCCGCCACTATCCGCCCTCGCGATCCGGTTCGCGATCTCGGGCCTGATCGGCATCGGCATCGCGCTGGCGTTGGGCCAGACTTGGCGGCTGACCCGTGGGCAATGGCGCGCGACGGTGATCTTCGGGCTTTGCCAGAACGCGCTTTACCTCGGCCTCAACTTTGTGGCCATGCAGTGGATCGAGGCGTCGCTGGCGGCGATCATCGCCTCGACGATGCCCTTGGTGGTCGCCCTGGCCGGATGGCTGATCTTTGGCGACAAGGTCAGGGCGCTGGGTCTGGCGGGGCTGGCGGCGGGGGTGCTGGGTGTCGCGCTGATCATGGGGGCGCGGCTGTCCGGCGGGGTCGATCCGACCGGCGTTGTGCTGTGCGGCATCGGCGTGCTGGCGCTGGCCTTCGCGACGCTGTCGGTGCGTGGCGCGTCGTCGGGCGGCAACCTCTTGATGATCGTCGGCATCCAGATGCTGATCGGTGCTGCGGTCCTGACCGTGCCCGCGATGGCGCTGGAAACCTGGGACGTGCGCTGGAGCTGGCAGCTGATCGCGGCCTTCGCCTATACCGTTCTGGTGCCCGGCCTGGCCGCCACCTGGGTCTGGTTCCTGCTCGTCAACCGCATTGGCGCGGTGCGCGCGGCGACGTTCCACTTTCTCAACCCATTTCTGGGTGTCGCCATCGCAGCGCTGTTCCTGGGCGAGCGGATCGGCGCGTTGGATCTGATCGGCGTGCTGATCATCATGGCCGGTATTCTGGCCGTGCAGATGTCGAAGGTTACAGCCCGCTGACGGCAAGTTGACAGCACTTGACCCTCTTGTCACGTGACAGTCGCGCCGGCGGGCCGCAGTCTGAGGCAGATGGAGATCGTCTTTGCATATGGCGCGGGGCTATTGACGCTGATCAACCCCTGCGTGCTGCCGGTGCTGCCGATCGTTCTGGCAGGCGCCCTGCAGGCCAGCCGCTGGGGGCCAGTGGCATTGGCAGCGGGGATGAGCCTGTCATTCGTGGCGCTTGGCCTTCTGGTCAGTGCCGCCGGGCGATCCCTGGGGCTGAGCGAAGACACCGTAAGCCAGGCGGCCGCCGTGCTGATGATCGGCTTCGGCCTGGTCCTGCTGATCCCCGCCGCCAATCGCGGCTTTGCACTGGCCACCGCTGGCATGTCGACCCGCGCCGATGCCGGGATCGACGCTCTCGACCCTCAGGGTGCGGGCGGTCAGTTCCTTGGCGGTGCGCTGCTGGGGGCGGTCTGGTCGCCCTGCATCGGCCCGACACTGGGTGCCGCCATCTCGCTGGCCAGTCAGGGCCAAAGTCTCGGTCAGGCCGCTACGGTCATGGCCGGCTTCGCGGCGGGCGTCAGCACCGTGATCCTGGCGCTGGGCTATGGCCTGCGCGCCACCCTTGCCCGCAACCGCGCCCTGATGCAAAGCATCGCCACCCGCGCAAGGCCCATCCTTGGCGCGGTCTTCGTCGCCGTCGGCGTGGCGATCTTGTTCAAACTGCACCACATCGCCGAGGCCTGGGCCGTGCAAACCCTGCCCGCCTGGCTGATCGATCTCTCCGTATCCCTATGAAAATCCCTATGAAAGGAACCACCATGCACCGTCGCGATTTCCTCGCCCTCACTGCCGCCGTCACCGTCGCCATGCCGCTTGCCGCCCGTGCGGCGACGCTCGATTACACACCGGGCCTCGTCGAGGAACGCCTCGCCGCAGGCGACACGGTGTTCCTCGATTTCAAGGCCAGCTGGTGCACCACCTGCGCCGCGCAAGAGCGGGTGATCGGCGCGCTGAAGGCCGAGAACCCGGATTATGAGGACAAGATCACCTTCATCGATGTCGACTGGGATCAGTACAGCGGCGACGATCTGACCGTATTCCTGAACATCCCCCGCCGGTCTACGTTGGTCGTGCTGAAGGGCGAGGATGAGCTGGGCCGCATCGTCGCGGGCACCGCACGCGACACGATCAAGGCGCTGATGGATATCGCACTGGGCGCCGCCGCCTGAGCCAAGAACCCAGCGCCAGCCCGGACTCAGCCGCGCAAGCGACCCGGGCAGCGGCTGACCGCCCCAATGGTCAGCCGCTACGGTGATGTTGGCGCGACGAATGAGGTCGGGCGGGGCTGCACCATAAAGCGGCGACCTTTGACGTTGCTGTGGCAGCCTGCGGTCAGCCGATGCCCTCCGTTCCGCCCAAGGGCGCGCTGGACCTCGCGCCTCGGCCCGCCTAGCTAGGGGCCAAAGGAGACCCCGATGACCAACCCGCTGCTCGTCCCCTGGACGACACCCTTCGAACTGCCGCCGTTCGACGCGATCTCGGACACCCATTTCGCGCCTGCCTTCGAGGCCGGGCTGACCGAGGCGCGGGCCGAGATCGCCCGGATCGCCGGGCAGGACGAGGCGCCGAGCTTTGCCAATACCATCGCCACGATGGAGCTGGCCGAAGCGACGCTCGACCGCGTGGCAGGCGTTTTCTACAACCTCGCCGGGGCGGATTCGAACCCGGCGCGCGAGGCGTTGCAGCGCGATCTGGCGCCAAAGCTGTCGGCCTTCGGATCGGAAATCACGATGAACGCGGCACTTTGGGCGCGGGTCCGCGACCTCTGGGATCGGCGCGGCGATCTTGGCCTGACCCCCGAAGAGGCGCGGGTGCTGGAGCTGTATCGCCGGATGTTCCTGCGCGCCGGTGCTGACCTGCACGGCGCCGATGCCGACCGGCTGAAGGCGGT
>JBBKVJ010000042.1:0-4218 GCA_037968375.1 Paracoccaceae bacterium
GCGAAGAGCAGCGCGCAGGACAGGCTGAACATGCTGAACTGAACCAGCGGGCGACCTGACGGGCGGATCATCTCAAACATGAAATACGCGTCTTCGTAGACAAAGCTTTGCACGACCAGCAGGATATAGAGGGCAACGGTCAGCGCGGTGAAGCCGATCATCGCCATCTTGATCGGCGCGCGCATCCGGCCCAGCCATAGAGAATTCGCTTGCATCTCGACCTCCCCGCCCGCGATTGCAACGGCTTCGCGCACGCCCTGTCCTGTCAAGAAAACGGGCCCCGAGGGTGGGGCCCGCATGATGTCATCACACCATCAAGATGGCCCTCAGTTCAGCAGCCCGAGTTGCGAGAGGTAAGCCTTGTGGCTTTCCAGCAGCGCCGCCGCCTCGGGGCTGCGCGTGCCCCAATCCTCCCAAGCCACCTGCGCGCCCTTGCGAAACTGGGCGCGATCTTCGGCCGACCAGTTGTAAAGCGTCACGCCCTCGGTCTGCAGCTTGGCTGCGGCTTCGGCATTCGCCTTTTCGTTGGCCAGCGCCACCTGGAACGACAGCTTTTGCCAGGCCGTGTCGATGATCCGGCGATGCTGCTCCGACAGGCCCTCCCAGATCGCCTGGTTGCAGGCCAGGTGGTCCGACGGCATCGAGTGAAAGCCCGGATAAGTCGCGTGCTTGACGATGTCGTAGATGCCCAGGCCGACGTTGTTGGCCAGACCGCTGGCATCGGCACCGTCGATGATCCCGGTTTCCAGCGCGGTGAAGATCTCGGTGAAGTCCATCACGATCGGCGAGGCGCCAAGCTCTTCGAAGATTTCGGTTTCCATGCCGGGGGGCGAACGGAACTTCCAGCCATCAAGATCGGCAAAGCCGGCAATCGGCTTTGACGACGACAGTGATTCCTGTCCGTAGATCGACCAGCCGATCAGTTGCATGCCCTGCGCGTTGTAAAGCTCTTGCGCCGCTGCATAGCCGTCACCGTAGTAAAGCCAGCTGTACTGCTGCCACGGCGTGTCATAGCCACCCATGATGTCGCCGACGAACTGGAAGGCCGGGTTCTTGCCGGTCTGGTAGGCGCCGCCCGTAGCGTCGCAATCCAGAATACCGTTGATCGCGGCGTCGAAGGTCTCGGTAGTGGCAACGACCGAGGACGAATAGAACATTTCGATGGCGATTGCGCCGCCGGACATGGTCTGAACATCGTCGATCCACTGCGCCAGCAACTGTCCGGTCGGATGTTCGGTCGCGTAGTGGGTCTGGATCCGCAACGTCGTTTCCTGCGCAAGTGCTGCGCCTGCGAACATCGTGGCCGCCGCCGTGGCCGACATCAGAACTGATTTCGTTGTCATTCGTGCTTCCTCCCTGAAGTGGCCTCAAGGCCACTTTTTTTTCATTCTCACACCACCGCCGTGGCCGTGACTGGAGATGGTATACCATCTGGAGAAACGTTAGCGAGTGCCTCCTCGACAATCAACAGATTTCGGTATACCAAAAATCGGATACGCCCGGATGCATCTTTCACAAAGACGATAGCGACGGGCGTGGGCAGTCGGCCAGATTTGGAACGCGTTCGAATGAGCGAAAAGAACCTTGCCGAAGAGATCGCAAATCAGCTGCGTCGAGATATCCTGCGTGGAAAACTTCTGCCCGGCGCCTCGATCAAGGAACGCGACAACGCCGCCGACATGGGTGTCAGTCGCACCCCCCTGCGCGAGGCAATCCGCATCCTTGCGAAGGAAGGGCTGATCGAGCTTCGGCCCGCCAGAAGCCCCATTGTTTCAACACCTTCGGTCAGGCAGATCTCCGACGAGGTCGAGGTCTTGCTGGCGGTGGAAAAGCTGTCGGGCGAATTGGCCTGCGCACGTGCCACCGAAGCCGACATAGAGGCAATCGCAGAGATCGTCGATGACATGGCGGCGCGGTTCGATACCGCCGACCCGCTGGACATGTTCGAGACCGACATGAGCTTTCACAGTGCAATCGCCAAAGCCGCGCACAACGAACCCCTGGCCGAGATCCATCGTACATTTCTGGCGCGGCTCTGGCGGGCGCGGTTTCTGTCCGCGATCCAGAGCCGGAACCGCGAACGGGTGATCGACCACCACAGCAGAATCGTCGAAGCGCTTCGAGCCCGCGATCGGTCGGCGGTTCGCACGACGATCAGTGTCCACCTCGACAACCTTGCCCGCGACATCCTCGACGTGGTCAAACGCGAAGTTGCCGAGACCTCGCAGGCGCAAGCAACCGGCACCAAATAGCGGCCGTCGATGACCCGCGTCCCGAACCTGAACGCCCTGCCCTATTTCGAGGCCGTTGCGCGGCGGGGCAGCCTGACGCGCGCGGCCGAAGAGCTTGGCGTTTCGCCGTCAGCCGTCAGCCAGCAGATCAAGCTTTTGGAGCAGCAGCTTGGTATCAAGTTGTTTCGCCGTGCGGGGCGCAGCCTGACGCTGACGCTGGAGGGCGAATTGCTGGCGCAATCGACGGGCGTGGCGCTGCGGATGCTGACCGATGTGCAGGCCAATCTTGGCCGCACCCGCACTGCGCATCGATTGAACCTACGGGTGTCGCCCAGTTTCGGCGTGCGCTGGCTTGGCCCGCGCCTGTCGGATTTCCTGACCCAGCATCCGGCGTGGGATCTGCGCGTGGATGCCGCCCCAGACCCCACCGATTTCGACCGCGAAGTGATGGATCTGGATATCCGCTATGGCGTCGGGGCATGGTCCGGACTGCACAGTCAGCCGCTGATCGACGATCTGGTCCTGCCGCTGGCCAGCCCTGGATATCTGGCCGGTCTGCCCGCCGGTGATCCGCTGTCCGGGGCGCGGCTGATCGACAGCGCACGAACGCTTTGCCAGTGGGATTACTGGCTTTGGCACAACGGCATCAAGACCGAGACGAACACCAAGACGGTTCTGATGGACCGCTCGTCGATGGCCCTGCAACTGGCGACCGATGGCGCGGGTGTGGTGCTGGAATCGCTGGCTTTGGCAAGTGCGGAACTGGCGCAGGGGCTGCTGGTTCCGGTCACCCCGGCGCTGCCGGTCCTGCGGTTTCCGGCGTATTGGGTGCTTTGCCCGGCGCGGTTTCTCAAACGCAGGCCAGTGGCGGTGTTCCTTGATTGGGCCGAGGCGCAGGCCGCGGCCCACGCCAGCGACATTGCCCGGCTGATCGAACTGCATGGGCTGTCGGTGATGGATATCGCGCCCGAGACGCAGCTTTTCCGCCGCCCCGATCAGTGAATGAGTGAGCCGCCGTTCACGTCGACCTCGGATCCGGTGACATAGGCCGATAGGTCCGAGGCAAGGAACAAGCAGCATCCCGCGACGTCGCCTGCAGTGCCCGCACGGCCCATCGGGATGCCCGCCAGAACCTGCGCGCGCATCTCGTTGGTCAGTTTGCCTGCGGTGATGTCGGTGTCGATGAAGCCCGGGCAGATCGCGTTGGACCGGATCCCGTCCGGCGCCAGTTCCCGCGCCATCGCCTTGGTCAGGCCCAGAATGCCCGCCTTGGCCGCCGAATAATGCGGCCCGCCGAAGATGCCGCCGCCACGCTGTGCGGAGACCGACGACATGTTGATGATACTGCCCGACTTGCGCCCGCGCATGTGCGGGATCAGCGCCTGGCTCATGTAAAGCGTGCCGCGCAGGTTCACGTCCAGCACAGCGTCGTAATTGCCGGGGGCTATCTCCATCAGTTTCAGCGGCTGGGTGATGCCCGCGTTGTTGATCAGGATATCGACCTGCCCAAGCGTGCGGATCATCTCGGCGGCGACCGTGTCGCAGGCGGTCTTGTCGGTCACATCGCAGACGCCCGAGGTATGGCCTGCACCCGGCAGGTCCGCCGCCGCCTCGGCCGCCTCGTCGGTATCGAGATCGAGGATCGCGACCCGTGCACCGTGCTCGGCGAACAGGCGCGCCGTGGCCTTGCCCAGCCCGCGCGGACTGGCCGCCCCGGTGATGATCGCAGTCATGCCGTCCAATAGCTTCATCGCGCGCCCCTCTAGAGCCAAGATTTCACTGATGCGGTGACCGCAGAGACCGAGATGCCATACTGATCGTGCAGCGTCGGCAAGGCACCCGCATCCAGAAACGCATCCGGCAGGCCGATCTGGCGGAACGGCACATGCACGCCCGCACGCATCAGCGTGGCCGCCACCGCCTCGCCCAGACCGCCGGTGACCGAATGGTTTTCCGCCACCACCACCAGCCGCCCGCCCTTACCCGC
>JBBKVJ010000043.1:0-8471 GCA_037968375.1 Paracoccaceae bacterium
GGCAAGCTGTCGGGCAGGACCGGCAGGCCGAGATCGGCAAAGCGCGCGGGATCGCCGTTGGCGTTCAGCGCGACGGGGGTGCATTGGGCGGAAAGGCGGGCGATGACGCGGGACAGCAGCGTCTGCCCACCGACCAACCGCCGGCCCTTATCGCCGCCGCCCATCCGGGTGGCGCGGCCGCCTGCGAGGATGACGCCGGGGAGGCGGGTCATGGTGTCGAGCCGCGACAAAATTTCTGCGAAAATTTGGGCGTTTCACGAAGCGGCGCGCGCGAATTTTCTGCGAAAATTCTGATCCCTGGCCAGAAGGTTCGGGGCTGGAAATCTTCGCAGAAGATTTGCGGGGGTTGGCGCTGTCTAGTCATCCGCCGCCGCCTTGCGCCGATGTTTTCCGCTCTCATCCCCCACAGCACCCGGATCGGCATCGCGCAGCAGCCGCTCCTCACCCGCAAGACACACAAACCGCTGACCCCTCAGCCGCCCGATCAGGGTCAGCCCGACATCGCGGGCGATCTCGACCCCCCAGGCGGTAAAGCCGGAACGCGAGGCTAGTATCGGGATGCCCATCAGCGCGGTCTTGATCACCATCTCCGAGGTCAGCCGCCCGGTGGTGTAGAGGATCTTGTCGGCGGCGGGCACCTGATGCCGGAACATGAAGCCCGCGATCTTGTCGACCGCGTTGTGGCGGCCGACATCTTCCATATAGACCAGCGGGCGATCCTTTTCGCACAGCACGGTGCCGTGGATCGCGCCCGCCTCAAGATACAGCGACGGCGTGGTGTTGATCTCTTTCGACAGTGCGTAAAGCCACGAGGTACGAAGTTCCGCCTTCGGCAGCGTCAGCCCCTCCAGCCCTTCCATCATGTCGCCAAAGACGGTGCCGACCGCACAACCCGAGGTGCGGGTCTTTTTCTTCACCTTCTCTTCGTACGAAGTCCGCCGTTCGGTCCGCACCACGACCGTCTCGATCTCGTCGTCGTAATCGACGCCTGTCACCACATCGTCGGGCCGCAGCATGCCCTGATTGCGCAAGAATCCCAGCGCCAGATAGTCAGGGTAATCGCCGATCGTCATCGCGGTGACGATCTCCTGGGCGTTGAGGTAGATCGTCAGGGGCCGCTCCTCGACCACCGAAATCGCCGTCTCGGCGCCGGTCTGGTCGGTACCGGTCACCGCCCGCGTCAGGCGCGGATCGGCTGGGTTCGGCAGGATCGGCAATTTGGGGGTCATGGCGTCGGTATCATCGGGGTGTCTTTCCTCGTCTCGCGGCATCTTGTATGCCACCCCCCGGGGTTGCAAGGGGAGGCCCATGCTGGGCTACATCACGACCGAGGGGCGCGGCGCAGCGGACCGGCTGTTGGCCGAGGTTGCGGCGCAGCTGCGGGCCGAGGGCTGGCAGCTTGCGGGCGCGGTGCAGGTGAACTGCGACCGGACGGACGGGCTGCCGCGTGACATGAACCTGCATGTGCTGACCGGCGCGGATGTGGTACGGATCAGCCAGAACCTCGGGGCCGGGTCGCGCGGCTGTCGGCTGGATGCGGCGGGGCTGGAGCAGGCGGTGGGGCTGGTGGCTACGGCTCTTGGCGGCAGGCCGCAGCCGCGGCTGGTGATCGTCAACAAGTTCGGCATGCAAGAGGCCGAGGGCCGCGGCTTTCGCCCGGTGATCGGGCAGGCCCTGGCGCAGGGCATTCCGGTCCTGATCGCGGTTGGCGCTGATAATCTGGCGGCGTTCGAGGCGTTCGCCGGGGGCCTGGCGGCGCCGGTCGTTGCCGATCTGACCGCGATCCTTGGCTGGTGCCGAGGGGCATCGGTGTGAACGGGCGGCGGGCTTGGGACAATATGTCCCGGACGATGCGCTCGTATCGTCATAATGTCCGTATCGGACGCTGTTGCCGGAATGTTAAGCCTCTGGAAACGCGTGAGTTTCCAGATGGCCGGACCCGCCCCGCATGAACGACATCCTTCAGGGACTTGGCGAGGCCGCGCGTCTTGTCGTGACGCTGGACGCCGATCTCTACGAGATCACCGGCCGCAGCCTGCAGGTGTCGCTTGGCGCGACCGTGGTGGCCTCGGTCATCGGCCTGCCGCTGGGTGCCTGGCTGGCGGTCAACCGGTTCCGCGCGCGCCGCGTCGTGATCGCGGTGATGAACGCGCTGATGGGCCTGCCGCCGGTCGTGGTGGGCTTGATCGTCTACGTGCTTTTCTCGCGCTCCGGGCCGTTCGGGGTTTTGGGGCTTCTGTTCACGCCGACGGCGATGGTCATCGCGCAGGTCATCATCATCACGCCGATCATCGCGTCCATCGCGCATCAGGCGATCCGCGAGTTGTGGGCCGATTACCACGACCTTCTGATCTCGCTGAACGCGACCCGGCTGCAGCGCATTCAGGCGCTTTTATGGGACGGGCGCCGGGCCTTGATGACGGCCTCGCTGGCGGGCTTTGGCCGCGCCATCGGCGAGGTCGGTGCGATCATGATCGTTGGCGGCAATATCGACCATGCGACGCGGGTTTTGACGACTGCCATCGCGCTGGAAACCGGCAAGGGGCAGTTCGCACTGGCTTTGGCGCTGGGGTTCGTGCTGATCGCGCTGGCGATTGCGGTGAACCTGGCCCTGCACATGCTGTCGCGGACGGAAACGGGCAGCCGATGGTAAGCGGGGCCCTGCCACTGGTTATGGAGGAGGTCGAGCTATGGCGCGGCGGGCGGCGGATTCTGGGGCCGGTATCGCTAAGCCTTGGTGGCGACGGGATCACCGTGCTTTTGGGGCCGAACGGGGCCGGCAAGACCTCGCTTTTGCGGGTGATGCACGGGCTGGAGCGGATCAGCCGGGGGCGCGTCGTCTGGCAGGGAGCGACGGGCGCGGACCGTGCGCATCAGGCCTTCGTGTTTCAGGCGCCGGTGCTGATGCGCCGCACGGTGGCAGAATGCATCGCCTATCCCCTGCGGCTGGATGGTGTGGCAAAACCGCAGGCGCGCGCGCGGGCAGCAGAGATCGCGGCAAGTGTCGGGCTGGCCGAGGCGCTGGAGCGGCCCGCGCAGGTTCTGTCGGGCGGCGAGAAGCAAAAGCTGGCCATAGCGCGGGCGCTGATCCGGGGGCCGGAGGTGCTGTTTCTGGACGAGCCCTGCGCCAACCTCGACCCGCGCGCGATGCGCGAGATCGAGGCGATCTTGCTGGCCGCGCGCGACCGGGGCACCCGGATCGTGATGTCGACGCATAACGTCGGTCAGGCGCGGCGTCTGGCCACGGATGTAATTTTCCTGCACGAGGGGTGCCTGCACGAGGCCGGGTCGCGCGACGCCTTCTTCGCCGCCCCGAAAACCGCCGAAGCCTTGGCCCATATTAACGGAGACCTGATGCCATGACCTTGAAAACTCTGCTGCTGGCCGCCGCCGCCGCGCTTATGGCACTGTCCGCCCAGGCCGAGACGGTGAAGCTGGCGGTGACCACGTCGTTCGAGAATTCCGGTCTGGCCCAGGTATTGCTGCCGGTGATTGCCGCCGAGACCGGGATCGAAGTGCAACTGATCGTCGTCGGCACCGGCCAGGCGCTGAAACTGGGCGAGCAGGGCGATGTCGATGCGGTGCTGGTGCATTCGCGCGCCGCCGAAGAGGCGTTCGTCGAGGCCGGCTTCGGCACCCATCGGCGCGAGATCATGTTCAACGATTTCGTCATCGTCGGACCGGCGACCGATCCGGCGACGGCGGGGGTCGCAACCTCGGCGACAGGTGCCCTGGCTGCCATCGCCGAAACCGGCGCCACCTTTGTCAGCCGGGGCGACGACAGCGGCACCCACAAGATGGAGCTTGGGCTATGGGCGGCCGCCGGTCTGACCCCCGAGGACAAGTGGTACAATGCCGTGGGGCAGGGCATGGGGGCCGCGCTGAACACGGCGGCGGCGATGAACGCCTATATCCTGGCGGATCGGGCCAGCTGGCTGAACTTTGGCAACAAGGCGGATCTGGGTATCGTCTTCGAGGGCGATCCGGTGCTGTTCAACCAATACGCTTATCTGCCGGTGAACCCGGATCGGCACGCCCATGTAAACGCGGCAGCGGTGGCAACACTGGAAGAATGGCTGACCGGCGAAACGGCCAAAGGGCTGATCGAAGGCTACAAGATCGCGGATCAGCAGTTGTTCACCTTCAACGCTGAGCCGATGTGACCGAGTTTTGCTGCCCGTAAGGTGCACCGCGGAAGGTGACGACAACAGATTGGCGCACCAGAGGGCAGCGGATGGCCGTGGGCTGCCGCAGCGACCGAAAGGTTTGCGCTTTATGGCCCAGCATCCCCCAACTTTAATCGTCGCGCCATCGTCACCATAGCGGCTGCCCACAGGGGCGGTCAGCCGCTGCCCGGCGGCGCATACGCGCCTTGATCCTGGGCGGGTGCATAGCCTGAACGGTCAATCTGGGCGGGCGGACGGCAAGCGAAGGTCGGCGACTATATGGCGGGGCGCTATTCTTCCAACTCGCCGTGGATCGCGAACTGGTCCAGCCCGGCCTCGCTGGCTTCGATATAGCGGTATTGTTCGCGCACCCCGGCCTCGGTCAGTTCGCGCAGCACGGTCAGCACGGTGTTCGGCGCGTGGTCGGCGCAGAGGTCGGCCATGTGAGCAAGCTCATCGCGCGCCGCAGGCAGGGCATCGTCCAGCGAGGGCGCGCCGTAGACATCGACGAAATGCCGCGCGATGTGCCCGGCAAGGGCCTCGTATTCCGGCGCCTCAATACGGGTCACGGCGACGAAGGTGACACGGCCGAAGGTTTCGACACCAAGCCAGCCGTTGGCGAACGCCTGCCGCGCCTTGCCGGTCAGATCGGCCTCGCCCCAGTTGGAAAACTCGAACCCGCCCGAGACCGCCCATTCGCCGGTGCGGGCCGGAGAGTGAAAGACGTTCATGTCGCTTTCGTCGAAATGGATCGCGCGGGCCAAAAGCATGTCAGTCCTCCACGATCAGCTTTGACGCCGGGGTCAGGCTGGTGCCCGCCTCGGACTTCAAAAGCATCCCGAAATCCTCGTCGACGCCCAGGAACTGGCCTTCAAGACGCGCGCCGCCAATAGTATGGACCACGACCGCGCCGCGCTGCCAGGCCAGACCCTCCCACTCGCGGTGCAGTTTGGCGCGGCCGCCGGGGCTGTCCAGCTCGTTGATCCAGACCAGCGTGTGGCGCGACCAGGCTTCCAGAAGCTCGACAGCGTCGATCTCACCGCAGCCCTCTTCGAAAAGCGCGGTCCAGTCGGGTGTTTCGCCCGGCTCCCATTCCGGGGGTTGGCGCATGGTCAGGTCAAGACCTATGACCAGCCAGTCGGGCACCGCGACCGGATCGCGGCTGCTGGCAGCGACTGTAAGCGCGCCGCAATGGCCGCCGTTCACCCTGATGCCGCCGGTCCATTCCATATGAACCGCAACCTCGGGCGGGGCGAGCGCGCCAAGCGCGTTTTGCAGGCCAACGCCGCAGGCGTAATAGGCTGCCATCGATGCCTCCAGCGGCGTTTCTGGCGCCAGCACCAGGGCGGCACGCAGACGTTCCGGCCCGATCGACCAGGCCAGCAGCCCGGCATCGGTGCCCCGCCGCGCCTGATCGCAGGCGATGCGGAACGGGTTCGCGGGGCCTGCGGCAAGCCCGGTGAACAAGGGTGGAAAGGACGGCACCGCCGTCATGCACGCCCCTCGGCGATCAGCCGTTTCGCCAGATCGCGAAAGGCGCAGGCCTGCGGCGAGGCACTGTTCGACACCACGATCGGCGCGCCGCCGTCCGAAGCGGTGCGGATATCGAGGTGCAACGGGATCTCGGCCAGAAGCGGCACGCCGATCTTTTCGGCCTCTTTGCGCACGCCGCCATGGCCGAAGATATGCTCTTCGTGGCCACAGTTCGAACAGACATGCACCGCCATGTTCTCGATCATGCCGATGATCGGGGTGCCGAGCTTGCGGAACATGTCGATCCCCTTGCGGGCGTCGAGCAGCGCGATGTCCTGCGGCGTCGAGACGATGATGACGCCATCGACATGGGTCTTCTGGCTGAGCGTCATCGGCACGTCGCCGGTGCCCGGCGGCAGATCGACCAAGAGCACGTCAAGAGCACCCCACTGCACCTGAAACAGCATCTGCTGCAGCGCGCCCATCAGCATCGGGCCACGCCAGACCACCGCCACATCCTCCTGCGTCATCAGGCCCAGCGACATCAACGTGACGCCGTGGTTCCTGAGCGGCAGGATGGTCTTGCCATCGGGCGAGGCGGGGCGGCCCGTCACCCCCAGCATCCGGGGCTGCGACGGGCCGTAGACATCGGCGTCCAGAACGCCGACGCGGCGACCCTCGGCGGCCAGTGCCGTGGCAAGGTTCGCCGTGACGGTCGATTTGCCGACGCCGCCCTTGCCGGACGCGATGGCGATGATGTGTTCGACGCCTGCGATCCGCTCGGGGCCCTTGGGCTGCGCCTTGGATTTCAGTTCCGGTGGCGGCGGCGCGGCGGCATGGGCGGTCATCACGACTGACACGGTTTGCACGCCCGCCAGCGCCTTCAGCTTTGCCTCGGCCTCGGCGCGGGCCGGTTCCATCGCCTTGGCGCGGGCCGGGTCGATCTCGAGGACAAAGCGCACCGCACCGCTATCGACGGTCAGCGCCTTCACCAGACCCGCAGTCACGATATCCTGCCCGCCGACCGGATCGGCGACACCCTTCAGCGCTGTCAGAACGTCATCGCGGGTGGCTGTCATGAAGAGGGTCCGGTGATCTTGCCGTCCACAACATGCTCAAGATCGACACCATCCAGGGTCAGCACCATGCGGGCGGTCATCTTCTTTCCCGCCACCGCTGGCCCGGCCTTGCGAACCGCCTCTTCGATCGCCTGCTGCGAGGTTACGCCGACCTGCTTGAGGAACTTGCGCATCGACATGTTGAACTCGTCGTCCATCGTGATCTCCTTATTTTATCGGGTTGCTTGACCGTTTACTTGACCATGGGGGTCGCGGTTTTCTAGGCTGCGGGCCTGAAGGGACGACCGATGCAGACGCTGATGATCGTTATCCTTGCGCTGGCCGGTTTGGCAACAGGTGCTTTGGCGCAGGAGGAAGCGCGCGAGTTTCGCCTGACCGTGGCCGATGAGGTCGCGGCCTCGGGCATCATTGCCTACTTGCTGCCGCGCTTCACGCTGAAGACCGGGCGCCGGGCGGAACTGGTCAAGGCGGGTGGCGATGTGGTGATCGGGCCGGGGGGCGCGCCATCCGCGGTGCCGCTGATGGCGCGCGGTGGTGCGGTCATCACGCTGCAGGTTGCCAGCGACAATCCCGCCGCCGCGCGTTTTGCCGGTTGGATCACGTCCGAGATCGGCCAGACCGCGATTGCGAGTTTCGTGCCCGATACCGGCGCGGGTTTCACCGCGGCGCCACAGGTGGTGGCGGTGGCGGAGATCATCTTCGAGGGTGACGCTGCACTGGGCGAACGGCTGTCGCGTCCGCATTGCGGGCGCTGCCACCGGGTGTCGGCAGATCGGAGCAGCATGGACATCGGCTCGGCGCCGTCGTTTCCGGCACTCCGCGCACTCGACGACTGGGCCGAGCGGTTCTTGGCATTCTACGCGCTGAACCCGCATCCGGCGTTCCTGCGGGTCACCGGGATCAGCCCGGCCTTCGACCCCGCCCTGCCGCCGCCGATCGTGCCGATCGAGATCACGCTGGATGAGATGGAGGCGATCCAGGCCTATGCGGCGGGTCTGGCACCTGCCGATCTGGGGTCCGTCATCCAGCATCAGTGATCGCGCCGCTTGCTGAGGTAGTCATCGGTGGTGCGCACCGCCGGGCGGTCGGCGGCCTGAAACGGGTTGTTCTGGCTGTGATATTGCGCCTGCACCCGGCAATCGTCGCACATCTGGATCATCCGTCCGGCGGCGGTATCGGCGAACATCGGGTGTTTGCCGGCGAGCTTTTCCATGATTTTTTCGACCGTTGAGGCGACGCCGAACAGCTTGCCGCATTCGACGCAAGGAAAGGGTTCTTCCTCATTCAGTACGGTCTGGGAAAGCGCGGCATCCGACGGATCAAATCGCGGTTGCAGCGTGATCGCATCTTCGGGGCAGATGTTGGCGCAAAGCCCGCATTGCAGGCAGGCGTCTTCCTGAAACCGCAACTGCGGCTTGTCCTCGTTGTCCAAAAGCGCGCCCGACGGGCAAAGCGAGACGCACGACAGGCACAAAGTGCAGGCCTCGGTATCGACCAGAACAGCGCCATAAGGCGCGCCTTCGGGCAGCGGCACCGGTTCGGTCGCGCCGGGCATCAGCGCCTTGGCGGCAAGGCGGGCGATCTGGCGGCGCGGTCCCAGCGGCAGGACCGGGGCGATGTTCAAAGGCGCCGGGCGGGGGCCGTAGAGGAGATCGCTCAGCGCCTCGGGGTCGGTCACGTCGATCAGGCTAAGACGGCCTTCGGCACCCATCGCGCGGGCAAGTGCTGCTTCGCGTTCGGGAATGTCGCGTTC
>JBBKVJ010000044.1:0-4592 GCA_037968375.1 Paracoccaceae bacterium
GTGCGGCACCAAGGCCGCGCGAGGCGCCGGTGACGAGGGCGATCTTTTGGGTCGTGCTCATTGCCCCCCTTTGGCACCGGTCGGGGGGTCGTGCAAGGCCGCGCCGCTTGACTTTCGGCCCGGCGCGGCGAAAAACCATGTCAACGCAACCGATCCCCTTGGAAGGACCCGACCATGACAACGCTATCCGCTGCCCTGATCGGGCAAGAGACGCTGACAAAGAAGGTGCTGATGGTGCTGGGCGGGTCGCTGTTGATCGCGCTGGCAGCGCAGGTGCGGGTGCCGATGTTCCCGGTGCCGATGACCTTGCAGACGCTGGCGATCCTGATCGTCGGGCTGAGTTTCGGGGCGCGGCTGGGGGTGGCGACGCTGCTGGCCTATCTGGCCGAGGGTGCTATCGGACTGCCGGTTTTCGCCGGCGGCGGCGCCGGTCTGGCCTATATGATGGGGCCGACGGGAGGGTTTCTTCTGGGCTTCGTCTTGATGGCGTGGCTGGCGGGCGTGGCGTCGGATTGGGGTGTGACGACCGGGTTCCCCGGCGCGGCCCTTGTGGCCCTTGTGGCGTCGGCGACCCTCTATATTCCGGGGCTGGTCTGGCCTGCGGTGGCGATGGGCAAGGCGATGCCCGAGCTGATGTCGGGCTGGATGCTGCCGTTCCTCGCCGGTGATGCGGTAAAGGCGGTGCTGGCGGCGCTGATGGTGACCGGGGTCTGGGCTGTGCTGAAGGCGCGCAAGGGCTGACCTTCTTCGCTACGGATTTTTTTGAACGCCGTCCTCAGGGGCGGCGTTTTTCCTGTGGGGGGCGGCCTTTCTGGCGAAAGCCCGCGAGGGCAATTCTTCTGGCGAAGAATTGGGCGATGGCGGTGGCGATTGATCCTTCGCAGGAAGGATCGTTCTTGTTGTTTCTTCGCCAGAAGAAACGCTATTCCGCCGCCTTCAGCGCGAAACCTTTTTCGATCATGTCCGACGGTGCGACCGGGTATTCGCCTGAAAAGCACGCGTCGCAATAGGCCGGGCTTTTGGCGTCGCGGCCCTTGCCCTCGCCGACGGCGCGGTAAAGGCCGTCAAGCGAGATGAATCGCAGCGAATCGACGCCCAGATGATCGCGCATCTCTTCCTCGCTCATAGTCGCGGCGAGAAGTTTTTCGCGCTGCGGCGTGTCGACGCCATAAAAGCAAGGCCATGCGGTGGGCGGCGAGGCAATGCGGAAATGCACCTCGGAGGCGCCAGCGTCGAGGATCATCTCGCGGATTTTCTGGCTCGTCGTGCCACGGACCACTGAATCGTCGACCAGCACCACCCGTTTGCCCTTCACCAGGGCGCGGTTGATGTTCAGCTTCAGCCGCACACCCATGTTGCGGATCTGCTCGGTCGGCTCGATGAAGGTGCGGCCGACATACTGGTTGCGGATGATGCCCATCGCATAGGGGATGCCGCTTTCCTGACTGTAACCGATCGCGGCGGGTGTGCCCGAATCCGGTACCGGGCAGACAAGATCGGCCTCGACCGGCGCCTCGCGCGCCAGTTCCACACCGATCTGGCGGCGGGTCTCGTAGACCGAGCGGCCACCCAGAATCGAATCCGGGCGCGAGAAATAAACATGCTCGAAGATGCAGAACCGGGGTTTGACGCGCTCGAACGGATGGTAGCTTTGCAGCCCGGCTTTTTCCGAGATCACCACCATCTCGCCCGGTTCGACCTCGCGCAGGAACTCGGCGCCGATGATGTCGAGTGCGCAGGTCTCGGACGAGACGACGTAGCCGCCGTTGCCTTCGCCACCGATCTTGCCAAGGACCAGCGGGCGCACGCCTAAGGGGTCGCGGACGCCGATCAGCTTGGTGCGGGTCATCGCGACGATGGAAAAGGCACCCTCGACCCGACGCAGCGCGTCCTTCATCCGCTCGGGGATGTTGCGCTGCAGCGACCGCGCCATCAGGTGGATGATGCATTCGCTGTCTGACGAGGACTGGAAGATCGAGCCGCGCTCAATCAGTTCTTTGCGCAAGGCAACCGCATTGGTGATGTTGCCATTGTGGGCGATCGCCGCCCCGCCCATCGAAAACTCGCCAAAGAACGGTTGCACATCGCGGATCGCGGTATGGCCTTTCGATCCGGCGGTAGAATAGCGGACATGGCCGATGGCGATCGGGCCGGGCAGGGTGGCCATGATGTCGGGCGAGGTGAAGTTGTCGCGCACATAGCCAAAGCGGCGGGCCGAGTTGAAGCCGGTGTCGGCGTCGTGCGTGACGATGCCGCCGGCCTCTTGCCCGCGATGTTGCAGCGCATGCAGACCAAGGGCGACAAACTGTGCGGCCTCGGCCACGCCCACGACACCGAAGACGCCACATTCCTCGTGCAGTTTGTCATCATCGAACGGATGAGCGGGCGGCATCTGGCGCACGGCGGCGAATCCCTGATCGGCTGGTCGGGTCGCGCCTTACTTAGGGCCTGGGTCCGGGACTGTCACGCGGGCAATGTCGAAGAAAAACCGGCGCGACCAGAGGCCACGCCGGTTTTCGGTGTGATATTCGAACGTTGCTGTGCCGGGATCAGGGGGTCGTGATCTGCGGCAGCGGCGCCGGAGCCGGTTGCGGGGCCTGTCCGCCAGCGTCGCAGGCGCCCAGAAGTTCTTCATAGCGCGCCGTGATCCAGCCCGGCGCCTCTTCCGGGATCTGCTCGCCCAGCTGGGTTTGCAGCCGTGCGAAGATCTGCGCCGACTGGCTGTTGTCGACCATCGGCACGCTTTCGCCGACCACGACGCGGCTATAGACGATGAAAGCGATGGCGATCAGAAGGATGCCGCGCAGCACACCGAAGAAGAAGCCAAGCGCCTGATCGACGCCACCCACCGCCGAGCGCTGCACCATCGAGGCAAAAAGCGGCGTGAAGATCGACGCGACGATCAGCGCCAGCGCAAAGACCGCTGCGAAGGCGGTGATCATCGAAATCTCGCAGCTGCCCTCAATCACATCGGCCAGGATCGGGATCTCTTTCATCAGCGGTTCGGCCTGCGGCGCGAAGATGTAGGCGACGACGGCCGCAGCCACCCAGCCCGCGATGGCGAGAATCTCGCGCACGAGACCGCGCGAAAAGGCCAGAATCGCCGATACGACGATCACGACCGCGACGACGGCGTCGATGATGGTAAAATCCATGGTCTCGCTCCACCGGGGCTTTAGTCGGCCCCGAAAATGTCCCCAACAAAGGCGGCAAGGTCCGGCATCTGGCGCACCGTCATCCCTGCTACCGCCCCCAGTTTGCTGCGCGTCGGCGCAATGACGCCCGTAAAACCAAGTTTTTGCGCCTCTTTCAACCTGTTTTCGGTTTGACCCACCGGGCGCAAGGCCCCCGACAGGCTGATTTCCCCGAATACCACGATGTCGGGCGGCAGCGCTATGTCTTCGCGCGCCGATAAAAGTGCGGCGGCGACGGCCAGATCGGCGGCGGGTTCGGTGACCCGCAGACCGCCTGCGACGTTGACGTAGACGTCAAGCCCAGTAAAGGGGATGCCGCAACGCGCCTCGAGGACAGCAAGGATCATCGCCAGCCTGCCACCGTCGAGGCCGACGACGGTGCGGCGCGGCTGCGCATGCGGGGTGGGGGCAACCAGTGCCTGCAGTTCGGCAAGAACCGGCCGAGTGCCCTCGATGCCGGCGAAGACAACCGATCCGGGGGCCGGCTGATCGCGTTCGGACAGGAACAGTGCCGAGGGGTTTGTGACCTGCGCCAGCCCGTCGCCAGTCATCTCGAAGACGCCGATCTCATCCGCCGGGCCAAAGCGGTTTTTCACCGCGCGCAGGATGCGGAACTGGTGGCCGCGCTCGCCCTCGAAATAAAGCACGGTATCGACCATGTGCTCGACGACACGCGGCCCCGCGATCTGACCGTCCTTGGTGACGTGACCGACCAGGATCACCGCCGTGCCGCGCTTTTTGGCAAAGGTGACCAGTTCGTGCACCGAGGCGCGGACCTGGGCCACTGACCCCGGTGCTGAGTCCACCGTATCCAGCCACATCGTCTGAATCGAATCGATCACCGCAATATCGGGGCGCTCGGCATCAAGCGTGGTCAGGATATCGCGCAGCGAGGTCTCGGCGGCCAGCCGCATCGGCGCATCGGTCAGACCGAGGCGCTGGGCGCGCATCCGGATCTGTGCCGAGGCCTCTTCTCCCGAAACATAGATCGCCGATAGCCCGGCGCGGGAAAAGCTGGCGGCGGCCTGCAGCAGCAGCGTCGATTTGCCGATGCCGGGATCGCCGCCGACCAGCACCGCCGAGGCGGGTACAAGGCCGCCGCCAAGGACCCGATCGAATTCATCAAGGCCGGATTTCGTGCGGGGCGGGGCGGGCTCGTCGGTGCTGAGATCGCTCAGCGCCATGCCCTTGCCGCGCTTTTGACCCAGCGCCTTGGCACCGGGGCCGGAGGACAGAGGCGCCTCTTCGATAATGGTGTTCCATGCGGCGCATGCCTCGCACCGGCCCATCCATTTGGAATGGACCGCACCGCAGGCCGTGCAGGTGAAGGTGGAAGAGGATTTCGCCATGGCGCCTTGATCGCCTTCCCGCGACCGCTTCGCAAGCCCCAAGGAGGTG
>JBBKVJ010000045.1:0-3574 GCA_037968375.1 Paracoccaceae bacterium
CGCGAGGATGACCGCACCGCACCCTCCTCGGTCTATGCGGCGACAAAGCTGATGCAGGAGGATCTGGTGCGGATCACCTGCGACACCGCCGGCATCGGCCACACGATCTTTCGCCTGCAGAACGTCTATGGCGAAGGCCAGTCGCTGCAGAACCCCTACACCGGCATCCTGTCGATCTTTTCGACCCGAATCCGGCGCGGTTTGCAGCTTCCGATCTTTGAGGACGGCACCGAAAGCCGCGATTTTGTCCATGTCTCGGACGTGGCGGCGGCCTTTGTCGCGGCGCTGGCCGCCCCCGAACCGGTAAACACCACGATCAATGTCGGCGCCGGGCGGCAGACTTCGGTCCTCGATGTGGCCGAAAGCCTCAGCCGCGCCTTCGGGGCCGAACCCGATACCCGCGTCACCGGCCAGTTCCGGCTTGGCGACATCCGCCACAACCTCGCCGATGTCAGCCGCCTGCAGCGGCACCTGGGCCTTGCCCCCGCCGTCAGCCTCGACGAGGGCCTTGGCCGCTTTGCCGCCTGGGTCTCGACCCAACCCCTGC
The DNA here is from genome assembly GCA_037968375.1 of Paracoccaceae bacterium. Lineage (GTDB taxonomy): Bacteria > Pseudomonadota > Alphaproteobacteria > Rhodobacterales > Rhodobacteraceae > CANNFR01. The sequence goes on from JBBKVJ010000045.1 coordinate 548, forward strand.
CCGAGGATCAACTCGCCAAGGCGAATGCGGAACTCGAAAAACGAAAGATGATGGGGTGACAGCCGCAAGGCGACCCCGAGTGATTTGACCGAATGAATTGGCCGAGTGGATGCGCCGGGCGAGTGACCGGGCCTGCCTTTTGGTCCGGGCTCGTCTTGTCATTCCGGGGGCCGGTTCGATATGATCTACGGCGCGCCGCCGGGCGCCACCTGAGAGGACATTCAATGCCGATCGCCAGTTTCACCTCGCAAGAAGCCAACGCCAATCTGCGGTCGGACCGGGCCTGCCGCTGGCCCGATGGCCGCGTCTCGGGCGCCCGCCTCGAAGGTGTGGCGACCATGTCGATCAAGCCGAGCTTCAGCTTCACCACCGAAGACCGCGTGATGACCATCGGCTCCTGCTTTGCCCGCGAGATCGAAACGGCGCTGATCGCCCACGGCTTTGATCTGCCCGCCCGCCAGGTCGAAATCCCGCGCCACGAGCGCACGACACAGACGGCGAATGACATCCTGAACAAATACACCGTTCATTCGATGGAAAACGAAATCCGCTGGGCCTTCACCGGCATCGACCACGCGCCCGAGGATTTCTACCTGCGGGCCGGCGACGATCTCTGGCATGACGCGCAGATGGTCGCCAACCTCAAGCCCGCGACGCTGGAGCGGCTGGCAGAGCGGCGCGAGATGGTCAGCGCCATGATGCGCCAGCTGCCGACCTGCCGCGTCGTGGTGGTGACGCTGGGCCTTGCCGAGGCCTGGTTCGACATCAAGACCGGCCTCTACCTCAATGCCATGCCGCCGTTGCCCGCCATCGCGGCAGAGCCTGACCGCTTCCGCCTCGACATCCTGTCGCCCGACGAGATCCTCGCCTCGCTGGAGCGGATTCACGGGCTTCTCACCGAATATGGCCACCCCGATGTGCGGATGCTCGTCACCGTCTCTCCGGTGCCATTCAAGGCGAGCTTTTCCGGCAAGGACGCGCTCATCGCCAATACCTATGCCAAAAGCGCGCAGCGCGCTGCGGCAGAGATATTCGCCCGCAACCACGACACCGTCGACTATTTCCCAAGCTATGAGATCGTCACCCTGTCGGATCGCAAGATCGCCTACGAGCTCGATAATATTCACGTCACCCCACCCACCGTGGCGCGGATCATGGCCGCCGTGGTCAAGGCCTATGTGCCGGGCGCCGAAATCCCGACCCTGCCAGGGGCGAAATCCACCCGTTCGCCCGCGCCTAACACCTTCAAGGGGCTGCAGATCCAGGCCAAGGATCTGATGAAAGAGCGCGACTATGACGGCGCGGTGCTGGCCTATACCAGCCTACTGTTCCGCTTTGCCAAGGACATGACCCCCGACCTCGAGGCGCAGATCCGGCTCAACCTCGGTGTGGCGCTGCTGCGGCTGCGGCTGACCGAAGAAGGCACGGTCCAGCTCGAGATGGCCGACAAGCTCGACGTGGGCAATGCGCGCACCACCTACAAGCTCGGCCTTGGCTATGCCCGTCTGGGGATGCACGAAAAGGCGCTGCCGATGTTCCGCGAGGCGCTGCGCCTGAAACCCGAAGAGGCCGATCACAGCTGGCGGCTCGGCGCGCAGCTGATCCGTCTGGGCAAGGTCGAAGAGGGTGTGAGCCACGCCGCCCGCGCCCTCGAAATCGACCCTGACCATGCCGCAGCCCGCGATCTGGTGGCGCAATATCGCTAAGCCTGATTCCGGGTCCACCGGGGCTCTGAGGGCCCCTGAGGACGGAGCATATGCTGGAGACTTCACGGAGATGACCCGCCGCATCCTGATCTTTGGCAACAGCCACACCGTCGCGCTGCGCGACGGGCTTAAATTCGCGCCGCCGCCGCCGGGGACCGAGGTGGAGGTGCTGCAGCTCCTGTCTGGAACCCCTGAAAAGCCGGTGGGCGATATCACCCAGGACGAGGCTTTTGCCCGGATGCGCGATCTTGGCCCCGAGGATTGCCTCGTGGTCACGATCTTTGGCACCTATCATAATCTGCTCGGCCTGCTGAACCACCCGGAGGCGTTTACGCTCCTCGCCACCGATGAGAATTCCGATGAGAATTCAGATACCAACCCGGCAGTTCTGATCCCGCAGGCGGTGATGCGCAGCCATCTGCGCCGGGCGCTGAGCAAGGGCGATCTTCTGGGCGATATGGCACGGGCCGCCGCCTGCCCGACCTATCACATGATGCCGCCGCCGCCGAAGGCGGACCTGTCGCATCTGGCCAATAGCACCAAGGTCTATCGCGGCCAGGAGGTCAGCGCCGCAGGCTTTTCGCCCGCCGCGCGCAGGCTCGCGTTCTGGCAGGTCGAGGCTGCGGTCGTGGCCGAGCATGCCCGCGACCGCGGTCTCGGCGTGATTGATATCCCGGCGGATCTGCGCGACGCGCAGGGCTGCCTCGCGCCGCCCTTCCAGTTGCGCGACGCCACCCATGCCAATGCCACCTATGGCGCGCGGATGCTGCACGAGATCATGGCGCTACGCTATGGATCGGACCGGGCCGCCTGATGGCCGACCCTGCGACCGATCCTGCGACCGATCCTGCGACCGGCGCTGGCGACAGCCCCCCCCTAAAAAAGATCAGGCCCCAAAAGATCAGGCCCCGACAAATTAAAATTATCGGTGACAGCCATGCAGTGGCCATCGCCACGGCCCTGCAGCACGGCTGGGCCGCGCCCGACGGCAGCGAGATCACCGTGCGACGGCTGTCGCGGATGAAGGACGGCGCCCCCTTCGGCGATGTCAGTCTCGAGGATGTCTGCGCCGAATGTGCAGAGCTTGGCCCGGGCGATGTCGTCGTCTCGGCGATTGGCGGCAACCAGAACAGCATGATCAGCCTGATCCAGCACCCCCAGCCCTTTGACGTGATGGAGCCGGGGACGACGGCACCCGAACCGGGTCTGTGCTACCTGCCGCGCGCGGCGCTGCGCTCCTATCTGCACAGCTCGCTGTGTTCCAACGATGTGCTGCGGATCCGGGCGCTGGCCGCAGCGGGGCCGCAGCGGACCCTGCACC
>JBBKVJ010000046.1:0-11702 GCA_037968375.1 Paracoccaceae bacterium
TGGCGGCGAGGCTGTTCAGGAGGTCCTGCAGGCGCGCGGGCCCGAGCGGTTCGCCGATCATCGTCAGGCTTTGGCCGGTCCGTGCAACGACCGCGCCCGAGTCCGGATTGCGGCCTGCGAGGAAAAATTTGTCGCTTTGCCGCAGAAGCCCGGCCTCGGCCCGGTGCGCGCCGGACAGCAGCGTCTCGCGCTGCGGGGTCTCAGCCGAGAGGGTGATGTTCGACCGGCAGGGCGGCTGCAGCCGTTGCCCCAGTCGCGGTCCGCGCGCAAGACAGGCCAGCGCGATCAGCGCCGGTGCAGCATAGTAGACCACCCGCCAGGCCAGGATCCCGGCCAGCATCGGCTCGGCGGGAACAAACGGCAACAGCGCCAGCAGCGTCACGTCAAAGGCGCCGATACCGCCCGGCGCGCCCGAGATCAGACCGGCGCCGAACGCGATCAGGAAGACCGGCAGCAGCGTTGCCAAAGGCACAGCCGCCTCGGGTGGCAGCAAGACGGCAAGGCAGAGTGCGGCGCCCAGGCAATCAAGCGCCGCAAGACCGACAAGTTCGGCCAGAACCGGCAGGGTTGGCAGGCGCAGCGCATATCCGTAGACGCCGAACCGTGGCTGCCGGAAGCAAAGATACAGCAGGATCGGCAGGCAACTGGCGGCGATCCAGACCAGCGGGCGTGTGGCGGCGAGCGTGGCGTTGGGCAAAAGGATCACCGCCAGGATCGTGACGATCGCCCAGCCCATAAGAAAAAGCGCCGTCACCGACAGGGTAATGCGCAGGGCCTCGGCCAGCGTGAGGCCCGGCAGCATCCTGAGGCGCACCAGCGATCCGGTCAGCACGCCAAAGCCCGTGGTCTGCCCCAGTGCGATGGCCATGAGGCCCGCACGGCGCGCCTCGCCCGCGCCTCGCCCGGTCGCCAGATGGCGGTGCACCAATGCATCGTAGCGGCCCACCGCCCAGAAACTGGCGCAGGCAAGGCCTGTCGCCAGCGCCCATTGCAGCGGCGCCAGGGCTGAGACGGCGGCGATGACGGCACTGGTGTCGATACTGGCCGAATGATCCCAGAGTGCGGCGACCAGAAGGCCCGCAACCGCGATCCCCGGAAGCTGACGCAGGCCGGGCCGTACCAGCGCGCCAAATTCCGGTCGGGGCAGGGCGCGCGCGATCGCGGCCCGCCGAATCTTCGGTCGGACGTTCATGTGTCTTGTGCCCCTTCATTGCCACCACGGGCAAATCTGCAGGCACAGACTTACAGAGAGATTAATCGGACTCCGCTGTGACGGGCATTTCCCGGCAGAGCGTTAAGCAAAAGCTAACAGGTCCCTTGGGACCAAGCAGCGGGTGGCAATGCCGGGGCGGCTCAGACCTCGTCCAGCAACTGCTTCTTGGCGGTCACCGTCAGTTCGGCCATCTTGGTGCGCAGGTCTTTTTCGCTGACCTTGTCGCCCAGATCGCCCTTGACCTTGCGGTAGACATCCTCATCACCGGCCTCTTCGAAATCGGCGCTGATGACCTCTTTCGCATAGGCCATCGCCGCGTCGCCTGACCTGCCCAGAAGATCGGCAGCCCAGAGGCCCAACAGCTTGTTGCGCCGCGCCTCGGCCTTGAACTGCATCTGGGCGTCATGCGCGAATTTGCTTTCAAAGGCGTTCTCGCGGTCATCGAAAGTGCTCATCTTGGCCCCCGTTCGGCTTTGGAAATAGCGGTCACCAATCCATATGCCCGCGCCACTGCCCGCCCGCAAGGGGCAGGGCGGTGGGAAATCGGTAACGGTGCCGGGCGTGACCCCGGGCATCGGTCTTGAAATTGCCGAACTGACGAGGGATGGTTAGCCCGCCGACCCTGTCATTCGCTTGCGAGGATTACCCCCTGTGGCACTGTTTTCCGGCCTTCGCAAAGGCACCGCCGCCGCCGAAACGGCCGCCGACCCCGCCGAGGCGATTGCCCGCGCCATTCTGGCGCCGTCGATCATGACCATCATCAGCGATGGGTCAGTCGATAGTGCCGAACTGGCGCAACTGGGCAATCTTTGCGCATTCAGCCCGATCTTCCAGCCGCTGGGGGACGCGCGCATCGTCGCGCTGATCGAGGCGGTCACCGCCGACATGCAGGCGCGCGGCGCCAATGCCGTGATGGCCGAGGCGGTGCCGCGTCTTACGCCCGCGCTGCGCGAGACCGCGATGATCTTCGCGATGCGGATGGCGATGGCCGACAGGCCGCTGGCCGATGTCGAAAAGCAGCTGTTGATGACCCTGTCCCGGCATATGCAGATCCCCGATCAGGTCACCGACACGATCTTTTCGGTGGTGGTGATGTTGCAGCGGCCGGCGACAGCCTGAGCGAGATCATGGCCAAGGCGAATGAGCGTTACAGCGACAAGCGGCTGAACGACAGTTTCCTGATCGAGGTGCTGTTGCGCGAGCCGTTGCAGTTTCACGCCGCCGAAGTGCTGGGTGCCGCGGCCGAGGATTATCCGGGGCTGGACTGGTCCGCAGATTTCAGCATGTCGCTGCCGGTCGATACTGCGAATGTCAGCATCTGCGCAGTCAGCCCCACCGTGAAAGAGACCTTCGGGCAGATCATCTTTCAGTCCATGCCACAAACGACGAAACGGGACTGGAGCGACGCCCTGAAGAAAAGCGCGCTTTTCTATCCAGGTAACCGTGATGCGGTTGCGCGTCACCGGTCGGTTCTGACGATCTCGGTAGACTCGGTCGGCACCTCGCTGGCGGCGCGCTTTGATGCGGCGCGGCGCCTGACCTGCCTCGGCGCGATCATCGCCAAGCTGCCGATTGCCGAGGCGGTGGCTTTCCCCAGCGCCGATCTGATCATCCCGCCCAAGCAATGGATCGAGGCGGCCGAGCAGGCGATGCTGGCCAAGGTGCCGTGGCCACAGTGGATTCATGTCTCGGTCAATCCGATGCCAGACGGCACCACACCGGTCCCGGTCACGGTGGACACGATCGGAATGGCGGCGTTCAATGGCCATGAAATCCGTCTGCCGCTGGCCCGGCTCAGCCCCGCTGAGGCGGCGAAACACGTGGTCGGCGCACTGACGCTGTTTCTGGAATTCGGCAACACCTTTAGCGATGGCGACACAATAGGTGGCGAGGATGACCCGATCAAACTGCGCCTGCGCCACGTGGCCGAGGGTGACCATGGCATGCAGACCGATACCTGGGTGCTGTTACACCCGGCGACGACCCTTGACGAACAGCGGGATTTTGGCCCGCAACCAGGCCAACCGCCGCCTCCGGGGATCGATAACACCGATCGCGGCGACGCCGACGCGCTTAAAAAGAAGCTCTATTCGTTCTTTGCAGGCGGCAAGGAGCGGTCTGACACTCCGCCGCAATGACCGTGCCGACGGTGCCGTCGGTGGCGGCGCAGATGCAGCGATCCTTGCGGCACCGCGGCCTTCGTCGTATATGCCGCCGACAGGTGCCGCCAGGGCAGAGCGGCGTCCGGTTCGGGGGTAAGATGGCACGGCGCAAGAAGATTTACGAAGGCAAGGCGAAAATCCTCTACGAGGGCCCCGAGCCGGGCACCTATGTGCAGTATTTCAAGGACGACGCCACCGCCTTCAACGCCCAGAAAAAGGCCACGATCGACGGCAAGGGCGTGTTGAACAACCGGCTGAGCGAGTTCTTCATGACCGGGCTGAACGGAATTGGCGTGCCGACGCATTTTATCAAGCGGATCAACATGCGCGAACAATTGATCCGCCAGGTCGAGATCATTCCGCTGGAAGTGGTGGTCAGGAATTTCGCCGCGGGCTCGATCTCGACGCGTCTCGGTATCCCCGAAGGCACCGCCCTGCCGCGCCCGATCATCGAATTCTACTACAAGGACGATGCGCTGGGCGATCCTCTGGTCACCGAAGAGCATGTCATCGCGTTTGGTTGGGCCAGCCAGCAGGACATGGACGACATGGTCGCACTGGCCTTGCGGGTGAACGACTTTCTGTCGGGCGTGATGATGGGTGTCGGGATAAAGTTGGTCGATTTCAAGATCGAGATCGGGCGGATCTGGGAGAACGACTTTCCGCGTCTGGTCGTGGCCGACGAGATCAGCCCGGATTCGTGCCGGCTGTGGGATATGAAAACCGGCCAGAAGCTGGACAAGGACGTGTTCCGCCGCGATCTGGGAAACCTTGCCGATGCCTATACCGAGGTCGCCCGACGGCTGGGCGTGCTGCCGTCGAATGTCACCCACGCGGCGCGCCCGACGCTGATCAACTGAGCGGCTTCGCCGGGCAGAGAGAAAATTTTTCGTGCGAAAAATTTTGCCTCCGGCGGACATATTTGGACCAAAATGAAATGCCGCGGTGGCGCTTGCGGGACTGTGTCTTGGGCGCTAACAGAGCGCAATCAGCCTGAGGAGATCCCCGATGAAAGCCCGCGTTCATGTCATGCTGAAGGACGGCGTTCTGGACCCGCAGGGCGAGGCGGTGCGTCATGCGCTGGGCACGCTGGGGTTTGAAGGTGTGACCGGCGTGCGGCAGGGCAAGGTGATCGAGTTGAACCTGGCCGAGTCCGACCCCGCCAAGGCCGAAGCCGCGGTGCGGGCGATGTGCGAAAAGCTGTTGGCCAATGCGGTGATCGAGAAATTCAGCATCGAGCTGGTCGGGGAAATCGCCTGATGCGCGCCGCCGTCATCACCTATCCGGGATCGAACTGCGACCGTGATCTGGCGCGGGCATTCGATCTGGCCGGGTTCGAGGTGGCGAAGGTCTGGCACAAGGAAACCCAACTACCTGCTGGCACCGATGTGGTCGGCGTGCCGGGCGGGTTCTCCTACGGCGATTACCTGCGCTGCGGCGCCATCGCCGCACGCTCGGCGATCTCGCCTGCCGTGGCCGCCCATGCCGCACGCGGCGGCTATGTGCTGGGTGTCTGCAACGGGTTTCAGGTGTTGACCGAAATGGGCCTTCTGCCCGGTGCGCTACTGCGCAATGCCGGGCTGAAATACGTCTGCCGGGTTGTCGGTCTGACGGTGGCCACGACCGACAGCGCGTTCACCGCCGATTACGACCCGGGTGTGGTGATCCCTGTGCCCATCGCGCATCATGACGGCAACTACACGGCGGATGCCGCCACGCTGGACCGGCTGGAGGCCGATGACAGGGTCGCGTTCCGCTATGCGGACAACCCCAACGGCTCGGCCCGTGATATCGCGGGCATCCTGTCGGAAAATCGCCGGGTGCTTGGCATGATGCCACATCCCGAGCGCCGCTTTGAGGCGGCACATGGCGGCACCGAGGGTGCGGCGCTGTTCCGCGCACTTTTGGGGCAGATGGCCCCGGCCTGACACGCATCCGCTTGAGCCGCCGGTCCGCGCGGCCTATTCTTTGCCATGGCCGGACCGGACCAGAGCGACGAAATCGACCGCGTGTCAGGCACACCCTGGCGGGTGCGGATCATCGTTGCATGCCTTTTCGTGATCGCGGTCGGGCTGATCTGGTTCACTAACCGGCTGCTGACCGAACGCTTTACCGAGACCACCCGCAACCGGGCCGAGGTCAGGCTGGCGCTTTACTCGGGCAACATCCTGTCGGAGCTGCAGCGCAACTCGGTCGTGCCGCTTTTGCTGGCGCGCGACCCGACGCTGACCAACGCGCTGAACAGCCGCGACTATTCGCAAAGCTCGCAGCGCCTGATCTCGTACCGCGACGAGATCGGCGCGGCGCAGTTGATGCTTCTGGACGCGGACGGTCGCACCGTCGCCGCAACCGACCGCAACCTGATCGGATCGCTGCACCGCAACGCGCCCTATTTTGTCGAGGCACAGCGCTCGTCCGACACGGTCTTTACCGCGACCGAAAGGGAAACATCGGCATTCGATTTCATCTATTCCCGCCGCGTCGAAAGCGATCGCCAGACCGTTGGCGTGATCGTCGTCGAGGTTGATCTGCGCAAATTCGAACGCGCCTGGGCGTCGATTGCCGACGCAGTGCTGATCACCAACAGCGAAGGTCGGATCATACTGGCAACCGAGCCGCGCTGGCGCGGTCTGACGGTGCCCGAAGCCCTGGCCGCGCGTTCGGCGCCAAGTGCCATCGAGCGGGCGATCCAGGCCACTGCCGATTGGGGGGCGCTGCCGCCTGATGCCTATATCCGCGGCGAGGCGGTGATGCGGCTGGATGCCCGGGTTCCGTTCCAGGGTTGGCACATCAGTTCGTTCACCACGTTTTCCAGCGTCCGCGAGCGGGTCAATGCGGTGCTGGCGCTGGAGATCATGGGGTTTGCGATTCTTCTGGCCCTGGCGTTCTATTTCCTGTCGCGCCGGGCGCTGTCGCGCTCGATCCTGTTCCAGCGGGAATCGGCGGAGCTTCGCGCGCTGAACGCGCGGTTGCAGCGGGAAATCGCCGAGCGCGAGAAGGTGCAAAAGACCCTGGAAGTCGCCGAACAGACGCTGGCGCAATCGTCAAAACTGGCGGCTTTGGGCGAGATGTCGGCCTCGGTCAGTCACGAGTTGAACCAGCCCTTGGCGGCGATGAAAACATACCTCGCCGGGGCCAAGCTTTTGTTGCACCGCAAGCGACCGGACGAAGCCCTGTCATCGTTCCAGCGGATCGACGATCTGATCGAGCGGATGGGCGCGATCACGCGGCAGTTGAAGAGCTATGCCCGCAAGGGCGGCGAGGCCTTTGAAGGCTTGGATATAAGGGATGCGCTGTCATCGGCGCTGTCGATGATGGAGCCGCAGTTGAAAAGCCGGAAGGTGGCGATCACCCGGGCCCTGCCGCGCGTTCCGGTCATGGTAATGGCTGACCGGGTGCGGCTGGAGCAGGTGATCATCAACCTCCTCCGCAACGCGCTTGACGCCACCAAGGACACGCCCGATCCGACCATCGATCTGATCCTGTCGGCGGGCGACACGGCGGTTCTGACAGTGCGCGACAACGGCCACGGCATCGACAATCTGGATCGCCTGTTCGAGCCGTTCTACACCACCAAGGCGGCGGGCGACGGCGTCGGGCTGGGGCTTGCCATTTCCTCGGGCATCGTGAACGACCTCGGCGGGCGTCTGACGGCGCGCAATGCGGCGTCAGGCGGGGCTGTATTCGAGGTTCAGCTTCCCATATTGGGCATCAAGGTAGAAGCGGCGGAGTGAGGGCGGCATGGCACGCGCGATGAAGATAGCGATCGTCGATGACGAACAGGACATGCGGCAGTCGATCAGCCAGTGGCTGGCGCTGTCGGGGTTCGACACCGAAACATTCCCCAGTGCCGAAGATGCGCTGAAGGGCATCAGCGCCGATTATCCGGGCGTCGTGGTCAGTGACATCAAGATGCCGGGCATGGACGGCATGGCGTTTCTGAAGCGCCTGATGGGGATCGATTCGGGCCTGCCGGTGATCATGATCACCGGCCACGGCGACGTGCCGATGGCGGTCGAGGCGATGCGGGTCGGCGCCTATGATTTCCTGGAAAAGCCGTTCAATCCCGACCGGATGACCGAACTGGCCAAGCGCGCCACTCAGGCGCGGCGGCTGACGCTGGACAACCGGGCACTGCGCAAGGAACTGTCGGACGGCACCGGGATCATGAAAAAGCTCATCGGCACATCGCCGGTTATGGAGCGTCTGCGCGAGGATATCCTCGATCTGGGTCAGGCCGACGGCCATGTGCTGATCGACGGCGAAACCGGCACCGGCAAGACGCTGGTGGCGCATGCGCTGCATGCCGTCGGGCCGCGTGCGGGCAAGAAATTCGTGACCCTGTCCTGTGCGGCGCTGGATGAAGACACGCTGCCCAAGCGCCTATTCGGCCCCGCCGAGGAAGGCGGGCCGCAGCCGCTGGTGGAAGAGGCGCGCGGCGGAACGCTGGTGCTGGAGGATGTCGAGGCGCTGCCGACACCGCTGCAGGCGCGGCTTTTGACCTTTATCAACGATCAGGGCACCCCGGCTGAGACCCGGATTATCGCCATCGTGAACCAGCACGGGCCAGGCACGACGGTGGAACAGGTGCTGCGCCCCGATCTCTATTTCCGCCTCGCCGCACTCAAGATCGTCCTGCCGCCGCTTCGCGCGCGGGGCGAGGATATCCTGACGCTGTTCACCCGCATGGCCGAGCAGTTCGCCGAGGAATACGGCTGCGACGCGCCCGAGGTGACCGCACAGGAGGCCGCACAGCTGTTGCAGGCACCCTGGCCGGGCAACATCCGCCAGCTGGTCAATGTGGCCGAGCGCGCAGTGCTGCAGAACCGTCGTGGCACCGGCACCATCGCCTCGCTACTGATGGCCGATGACGAAGACACCGGCCCGGCGATGACCACCGAAGGCAAGCCCCTCAAGGAATATGTGGAAGCCTTCGAGCGGATGCTGATCGACAACACGATGCGCCGCCACAAGGGGTCGATCGCGTCAGTGATGGACGAGTTGTGCCTGCCGCGCCGGACGCTGAACGAGAAGATGGCGAAATACGGGCTGGCGCGCGGCGACTACCTTTGATGCGATGCGTGTCGTCAGCCTGAACGCCTGGGGCGGCAAGCTGTGGCAGGCGCTGGCCGATTGGGTGCCGCGCGTCTAGGCCGATGTCCTTTGCCTGCAAGAGGTGACGCGGGCGCCGGTCGACAGCCCTGAATGGCTGACCTACCGCGATCCGCACCGGCATCTTGACCAGCGCGCCAATCTTCTTGGCGACATCTCGCGGCTGCTGCCCGGTCATCAGAGCTATTTTGCGGCGGCGACGCGCGGCACGCTGGAGGATGCCGAGGGGCGGTCTGTCGCGTCCGAACATGGACTGGCGGTATGGGTGGCGCGGTCGCTGGCTGTAACCGGCGTAGTGCAGCGTTTCGTTCATGGCGAGTTTCGCGGCGATGGCTGGGGGGCCGAGCCGGTGCCGCGCACATTCCAGGCCTTGCGGGTTGTCGATCCCGGGCCGGGGCAGGTCACTGTCATCGGCCATTTCCATGGGCTGCGCGACCCGGCGGGCAAGGGCGACACCCCGGCGAGGCTGGCCCAGGCAGAGATGGTCGTGCGCGCGCTTGGCGAACTGCGTCAGCCCGGCGACCGCGCGGTTTTAGCAGGCGATTTCAACATCCTGCCCGACAGCGCCGCGTTCGATACTTTCACAAGTGCCGGATTGTCCGATCTTGTCACCGGGCGGGGTTTCACCGACACCCGAACCTCGTTCTACGCAAAACCGCAACGGTTCGCCGACTACTGCCTCGTCTCGTCGGACGTTGATGTGCGCGGCTTCGATGTACCCGCGTGTCCGGAGCTATCTGACCATCGGCCGCTTATTCTCGATCTCCGGTGACCGGGCTGCGTGGCGCGGCTCCTGGCGGGAAATTGCCATTGTCTTTCCCGGCCGCTTGACGCTAAGGTCGCCACACGGCGGTGCGGTGCCAATATGGCGCCCCTCGCTCTGCGAATTCGCTGCAACCGGAGAATTTGGCGCGCATCTTTCAGGCGTCGACCGGGGGCAGACCGATCTGGCCGGAAACGGCCGTGTGAATGCCCGACACCCCGCAAGGGGCGGGCCAACTGAACGGGCGCCGACCCCTCGACAATAGGCAAGGCGCCGGAGACCAATCGCGATGCACCGCGCGCGACAGATTGAGACTGCCGACGGAGGGCGCCTTGCCCTCGCGTTGCTGCATCCTCGCGCGCATCTCGCCCAAACCAGCCGCCCCGCCTTGCCGCCCCTCCCGTCGGGAGGGCCGCCAGGGCCCGGGCGCAGTGAGTATTCATGCCCAAAAAGATGCTTATCGATGCCACCCACGCGGAGGAAACCCGCGTCGTGGTCTGCGACGGAAACAAGGTTGAGGAATTCGACTTTGAATCGGTTAACAAGCGCCAGCTAGCTGGCAATATCTACCTTGCCAAGATTACCCGCGTGGAGCCATCGCTACAGGCGGCGTTCATCGATTACGGCGGCAACCGGCACGGTTTTCTGGCGTTTTCGGAGATTCATCCCGATTATTACCAGATCCCCTTTGCCGACCGGCAGGCGATCCTGGAAGAGGAACGCGCCGATGCCGAGGCCGAAGAGGCGGACGAGCGCAAGCCGCAGCAACGCAAACGCTCGCGCCGAAAGCCTGCCGCCGAAAAGGTGGTCGACGAGGCTGCCGAGGTCGCGACATCCGAGACCGGGATTTCCGGCATGGATGTCATCGACCTTGCCGGTGAGGATGCGGATTCTGACGACGATCAGCACGATACCGGCGATGACGATACCGGCAATGACGATGACGACTATCGCGCGCTGGACCGTGCCTCGGACACCGACGAAGAGATCGAATCGATCGCCGAAGAGGATGTGACCGAAGAGATCCGCGCGCCGCGCAAGCCGCGCGCGCGTCGCTACAAGATTCAAGAGGTCGTCAAGGTCCGGCAGATCATGCTGGTCCAGGTCGTCAAGGAAGAACGCGGCAACAAGGGCGCGGCTCTGACCACCTATCTGTCGCTGGCCGGTCGCTATTGCGTGCTGATGCCCAACACCGCCCGTGGCGGCGGCATCAGCCGCAAGATTACCAACGCCGCTGACCGCAAGAAGCTGAAGGAAATCGCGGGCGAGATGGAGGTGCCGCAGGGTGCCGGCCTGATCATCCGCACCGCCGGTGCCCAGCGCACCCGCGCCGAGGTCAAGCGGGACTACGAATATCTGATGCGCCTTTGGGAGCAGATCCGCGACCTGACGATGAAGTCCATCGCGCCTGCGCCAATCTATGAGGAAGGCAACCTGATCAAGCGCGCGATCCGCGATCTTTACAGCCGCGAGATCGATGAGGTGATCGTCGAGGGCGAGGGCGGTTTCCGCACCGCCAAGGACTTCATGAAGATGATCATGCCGTCGCACGCCAAGAACGTGAAGTTGCACCAGGATGCGATGCCGCTTTTCGCGCGCTATCAGGTGGAAAGCTACCTGTCGTCGATGTTCAACCCGACCGTGCAGCTGAAATCCGGCGGCTATATCGTCATCGGCATCACCGAGGCGCTGGTCGCCATTGACATCAACTCTGGCCGCGCCACCAAGGAAGGCTCGATCGAGGAGACCGCGACCAAGACCAACCTTGAGGCGGCGGAAGAGATTGCCCGCCAGCTGCGCCTGCGCGACCTTGCCGGCCTGATCGTGATCGACTTCATCGACATGGAAGAGCGCAGGAATAACGCCGCCGTCGAGAAAATGCTGAAGGACAAGCTGAAGACCGACCGCGCCCGCATTCAGGTTGGCCGGATTTCGGGCTTTGGTCTGTTGGAGATGAGCCGTCAGCGGCTGCGCCCCGGCATGCTCGAGGCGACGACCCAATCCTGCCCGCATTGCCACGGCACCGGTCTGATCCGGTCGGATGACAATCTGGCACTGGCGGTTTTGCGCCAGCTTGAAGAGGAAGGCACGCGGAAGCGCTCGAAAGAGGTGCTGTTGAAGGCGCCGATCGCCATCGTGAATTACCTGATGAACGAAAAGCGCGAACATATCGCCGGGATCGAGGCGCGCTATGGCATGGCGGTCCGGATCGAGGCCGATCCGATGCTGATCTCGCCTGACTTTTCCATCGAGAAGTTCAAGACCGCGACGCGGGTCGTGGCACCTGCCGCAGCCGTGGTGTCGATCGACACGACCGGTATGGACGATCTGGACGAAGACGATGTCGTCGAAGACGATATTGCCGAGGACGAGGCCCCCGAACACAGACGGGATGAGGGGTCGCGCCATCAAACCGCGCGAGACGAAAACGGTCGCGACGAAGGCGAAGGCC
>JBBKVJ010000047.1:0-3653 GCA_037968375.1 Paracoccaceae bacterium
GCGGCGCGCGCCGTCGCGGTGCGCAGCCATCCCGCGATCCGCCAATCGCAGCACGAGGTCACGGTGGCCGAGTTGAATGCCGAGCGCAGCAAGACCGGCACCCGCGGACGGCTGACCGGCAATGCGCAGATCGACGCCGATCAGAACGGCGACAGCAGCACCTCGCTTGGCCTTTCCTTCCGGCAGCCGATCTATCAGGGCGGCGCGCTCAGCTCGCTTTACCGCCAATCGCTGGCCCGCCGCGATGCCTCACGCTCGGCGCTGCACGAAACCATCCTCGGCATCGAAAGCGATGTCGGAACAGCCTGGGCGATCCTGCAGGTGACTCAGGCCCAGATCGTCGCCAACGACCGTCAGATCCGTGCCGCGCAGGTGGCCTTTGACGGGGTGCAGGAAGAGGTCAAGCTGGGCGCCCGAACGACGCTGGATGTGCTGAACGCCGAGCAGGAGCTGTTGGATGCGCGCGCGGCCCGGATCGACGCAGGCACACGTCAGGTGGTTGCGCTGTATTCCCTGCTGTCGTCGATGGGTCTTCTGACAGTCGTGCATCTTCAGCTTGGCGTGCCGGTTTACGATGCTGCCGGCTACTACGATGCGGTCAAATCTGCCCCCGCGACAAGCGTTCAGGGCCAGCGGCTGGACCGGCTGCTGGACCGGATCGGGCGATGAGCGGCGGCGCTGCACAAGGGCAGTTGTGCGCCTGTTCGCAAGGCGTTAGCATTTGGTACGCATTTTGTGCGAGGACCCTCCATGTCGGACCCAACGACGAAAGGCGAGATCGAAGATGTACTTTCCTCGATACGCAAGCTCGTGACGGACGGTGATATGCCGCAAGATGAGGGCAAGAGCGGCGACGGCAAGCTTGTCCTGACGTCCGATTTCCGCATCGACAGGCCCGGCAAGAATGATAAGCCCGAGGCGAAATCCGGGTCGGCTGCAAAGTCGGGCACGGCCGCCGCAAAGCCTGACGATCTGGCCTCTACGCCACCCGATGGTGACGATCTGGAACGCGAAGTGGCCGAGCTTGAAGCCGCCCTGATGGGCAGCGAAGCGTCCGGCAAGCCAGGCAATTATGATGCTTGGGAGCCTGCTGGTGAGGGCAAGGCGCCCATGGCCAAGGTGGCTGGCGACGTGTCCGATGCCGAAATGGCCGATGTCGAGGCAGCAGGCGAAGAGACCGGCAATGCGGCGACTGGCGGCGAGACGGCCAAGCCTGCCGAAGCCGTTATCCTGGCCACTAGCAAGCAGACAGCCACTTCGGCTGATGCATCATCCGATGCGCACGAGAATGTCGGCAGGCCCGACGTCGAGTCGCTGTTGGACGAAAACGATCTGCGCGCCCTCGTGGCCGAAGTTCTGCGCGAAGAGCTGAAGGGCCCGCTGGGCGAGCGGATCACCCGTAACGTGCGCAAACTTGTCCGCCGTGAGATTGCTCAGGCCTTGTCCAGCCTCGATATCGAATAGGATCCCGCTACCGGAAACCAAAAAACCGCGCTCGACCGAGCGCGGTTTTCATTTGTGTGCCGGTGTCGGGGCTCAGGCGGCTTCGGCCTGCTCGGCGGCATGACGCCGCTCGCTTTCCTCACGCGACAGCGCCACCGAAGTGCGCACGCCCTTCGAGACGAACTCCATCAGCCCGTTCACGACACGCTCGTTCGGGTCGATCCCGGCATTGGACAGAACTTCGCGCCCGTCGCGCGACCGCGCCCAGCGGGCGATCTGTTCCGGCCCGTTGCCATATTTCTTGTCGTCTGCGATTGCGTCGTCGAGTGCGGCAAGCACAACCGCCGCGAACAGCTTTCGCGCGCGCTGGCCCTGCTCGAAGTTGAATGCGGTGCCATCGATGAAGTCGGCCATGAGGTGTCCTTATTCTTGCTCTTGCGTTTCTGGCGTAGCGCCGAATATGGCGGTTAAATGCCGATTCGGTAATTCCTTTTTTGCATGACGCCCATGCGCTGAGCGCATAGCTGCCTACAATTCATACCGTATTTAGTCTTCTTGCCGCCGCCTTATAGCCCAGATATAGGCTCGGACCGAGTCCTATCAAGCATCCCACAAGGTTTTGTCTCATGCCCAAGATCAACGGCAATGAAATCCGCCCCGGCGCGGTCATCGAACATGATGGCGGGCTTTGGTCTGCGGTGAAGGTGGGCCATGTTAAGCCTGGCAAGGGCGGCGCCTTTGCGCAGGTCGAGTTGAAGAACCTGCGCGATGGCCGCAAGCTGAACGAGCGGTTCCGCTCCGAGGACAAGGTCGACCTGGTGCACCTCGACCTGAAAGAGCAGCAGTTCCTCTATGAAACCGACGGCATGATGGTCTTCATGGACAGCGAAACCTACGAGCAGATCGAACTGCCCGCCGATCTTCTGGGCGACCGCAGACCGTTCCTTCAGGACGGGATGACCGCGACGATCCAGTATTTCGGGGATGAGGCACTGGCGATGACGATCCCGGTCAAGGTGACCTGCCGGATTGCCGAGACCGAGCCGGTGGTCAATGGCCAGACCGCCTCGAAAAGCTTCAAGCCGGCGATCCTGGACAACGGCGTGCGGGTGATGGTGCCGCCGTTCGTGGGGCCGGACGAGATGATCGTCGTCAATACCGAGCTTTTCGAATATTCCGAGCGCGCATAACGCCGGGCGCCAAAATTTTTCGCCGAAAAATTTTGCGCGGGACGGTTGCCGTTATGGCAGCCGAACCTTGGCCGCACCGGCCTGCATGTCGCCTGTCGCACGATCGAACCTGAGATAGGCAATCGCCTTGCCACCGGACTGCGTGTAAAGCGTTCCGGCGGCTTTGCTATCGGCGGTGATCCCGGTCCCGACCGCTGCGGCGCCGTCGACCTCGACCGTGGCAAAGCCTTTGCGCAGCTCGGTCTTGTGCTTCATCCGCGCGGTGACCTCCTGACCCACATAGCAGCCCTTGCGGAAGTCCACGCCGTTCAGCCGCTCGAACCCGGCTTCGAGGACATAGCTGTCGTCGACGATCAACTCGACGCCGGTCTCGGGCACACAGGCCTGCACCCGGATTGCCGCCCAGTCGATCTTCGGCGCGTCGCCCTCGGCCTCGGAATAGACCCGCCAGCCCAGCGACGCATGGCGCGGATCGTCAAGCGCATCTGCAGGTGCCGGTCCGAGGCCACGCGCAACCTTCAGCGCTGTCTCGGCCAGCGCCACCTTGGCCCGCAGCCGATACATCGTCAGCCGCTGCAAAAGCGCGGGTGCGAGATCGGATTTCACGTCGATCAGGATCGCCGCGCCGCGTTCCAGCAAAAAGAAATCGGCCAGGTATTTGCCTTGCGGCGACAGCAACGCGGCATAGACCAGCCCCGCCCTGACCCGCGACACGTCGTTGGTCACCAGTCCTTGCAGAAAGTCGAACCGGTCTACGCCGGTTACTTCCAGCACTGTCCTGTCGCCTGCATGCTCGCCTGTCATCGCCGCCTCCGGTTGTCCTGCCTCAGATAAGCGCGTCGCGCGACCGGCAAAAGGGGATCAGTCGCCACCGAACTGCAAACGGCAAAGCTGGGCATAAAGTCCGCCGCGCGCGATCAGATCGTCGTGGCGGCCCTCATCGACAACCCGGCCCTTGTCCATCACCACGATCTTGTCGGCATCGCGGATCGTCGACAAGCGGTGCGCGATGACCAGCGT
>JBBKVJ010000048.1:0-6096 GCA_037968375.1 Paracoccaceae bacterium
CTGGGGCTGGCCAAGGGTGACCGGTTCGGGGTCTGGGCTCCGAACCGGGCGGAGTGGTTGCTGGCGCAGTTCGCGACCGCACGGCTGGGCGTGATCCTGGTCAATATCAACCCGGCCTACCGGATGCATGAGCTGGAATTTTCCCTGCGCAAGACCGGCTGTGCGGCCTTGCTGCTGGCCGAGCGGTTCAAGGGCTCGGACTATGTGGCGATGCTGCGCGAGGTCGCACCCGAGTTGGACGCGGCGCCGCCGGGTGCGTTGCACGCGGTGCGGCTGCCCGATCTGCGGTCGGTGATCGTGATGGCCGATGCAGCACCTGCGGGATGTCTTGCATTTCCCGACGTGGTCTGGGCGGGGCGCGGCGTCGATTCCGAGCGGCTGGACGCCGTCACAAAATCCCTCGACCGGAATGATCCGATCAACATCCAGTTCACCTCTGGCACCACCGGCCAGCCCAAAGGCGCGACGCTGAGCCATCGCAACATCGTCAACAATGCGCGGTTCACCACCGATGCGCTGCGGTTGACGCAGGCGGATCGGCTGTGCATTCCGGTGCCGTTCTACCATTGCTTTGGCATGGTGATGGGCACGCTTGGCTGTGTCACCAAGGGGGCGTGCATGCTGATCCCCGGCGTGGGGTTCGAGGCGCAGACGGTGCTGGAAACCATCGCCGAAGAGCGGGCGACGGCGCTGTACGCAGTGCCGACGATGTTTGTGGCGATGCTGGAGCGCGAGGATTTCGCCAGCTACGATCTGACCTCGCTGCGCACCGGGATCATGGCCGGCGCGCCGTGTCCGATAGAGATCATGAAGCGCGTCGAGGCCGAGATGCACATGCACGAAGTGACCATCGCCTACGGCATGACCGAAACCAGCCCGGTGTCATTCCAGTCGGCACATGACACACCTCTGGACAGGCGCGTCGACTCGGTCGGGCGGATCCATCCGCATGTCGAGGTGAAGATCGTGGGCGAGGCAGGGGCGCCGGTGCCGGTAGGCGCGCAGGGCGAGATCTGGACCCGTGGCTATTCGGTGATGCAGGGCTATTGGGGCGAGCCGGAGCAGACGGCGGCGGCGATTGACGCCGAGGGCTGGATGCACACCGGCGATCTGGCCCGGATCGACACGCAAGGCTATGCCAGGATCACCGGGCGACTGAAGGACATGATCCTGCGCGGCGGCGAGAATGTCTATCCGCGCGAGATTGAGGAGTATCTCTATACCCATCCGGACGTCAGCCAGGTGCAGGTTTTCGGAATCCCGGATGCACGGCTGGGCGAAATCGTTTGCGCATGGATCGTGGCACGGCCGGGGGCGGCGCCCACCGAGGCCGGTATCCGCAGTTTTTGTCAGGGCCAGATCGCGCATTTCAAGGTGCCCGCGCTGGTGCGGATCAGAAGCGACCTGCCGATGACGGTAACCGGCAAGCCGCAGAAGTTCCTGATGCGCGCGGCGATGATCGCCGAGCTGGGCCTTGGCGAGCAGGAGACGGTGTGAAGACTGGCACTGTCACGCGGCGGGTGAGAACGACAGGCTCGCGCCGTTGATGCAGTGCAGCAGCGTCGCCTCGACCTGCACGATATGGCCCATGTGACTGCCGCAGCGGCGGCAATGGACCTCGATCCCGGTGAGCGTAGCGAAGGCGTCGGCCATGCCCGAGCCCTCGGGCCAGTCGACGCCCATCAGAAGCGCGTTCGCCGCGCCGTGGCGATAAAACAGCCAGCCCTTGTCGACCACCACTTTCCAGCGCGCATCGTAAAGCGTCAGATCGCAGCCCCGGCAGGCATAGGTGCCGGGTTCGGTGCTGTTCCAGAGCGGATCGGATTTGGGTGTTTCGGTATGGCCTTCACGCATGATCTTGTAGGAGGCTTCGCCCAGAAGTGCGCGCCATTCGTTGTCCGAGCGCATGACCTCGTAATCGAACCCGTCCCCGCTGCTGACATAGCGCGCCGAAGCGGCAGTTGGCTGTGTGAGCGGCAGCGCGAGTGCGGTCGAGGCCAGAACGGCGCGGCGTGATATGTAACCTCGCATGATGTGTCCTTCCTTGTTGGGCGGGGGCGAACAATTTCGCACGCCCCCGCAACTGCGTCAGCGGGCGTTGGCGCGCTCGAAGATCAGATCGACCTGACCCGAGCGATTGCTGGCGCTGCCGTTCTCCAGAAGCGACTTGAGAAGCACGACTTCGCTGAGCGTCAGTTTCTCGATCCCCACGGTGGAAAAGCCTTGCGAGGAAAGCGAGTTGTATAGCGAGCCGGTCAGCATGCTGTGACCCATGCTCATCATTTCGGTATCCGTCATCGCCGAGGCGGCGCCAGCCGAGACCGCTAGACCGGCGGCGAGAACGAGTGCTGTAAGATGTTTCATGATCGTATCCTTCGCTTTGTTTTGGTTGGTGCTGTGAGGTGCCGCGATCGAGTTACTGATCCCGCAGTCCGACCGTGGCCAGCAAGGATGACGCTACGCCCCGCGCTGCTCACATGCACCGAACAGCGGCGGCATCAAAATGTGAGGGGAAGCCGCGTTGACGGCGGTTCAGATGGAAAAATCGCGCAGGAAAATGCTGTGTCGCGAGCGCCTTGCGCGAATTGTTTCAGCGCTTCACGGACCGTATCGCGTCTCAGTCACCGACAATGAAATGGCTGTGAGAGTGGCGTGAGACCGGCTGTCGCCGCGTTGAAATCGAGGGTGCAGCAGGTGATGCGATCATTGGAGGGGATGGGGTGGAGAGCCTTCGCCCGGCGCTATTTCGGACTGCTTCATGACCGACCGCCAGCCGTGGCCTATTGCGTCGCGGAAGGCAGGATCGTCGCACCAGCCGCGACGACGACACAACGCCCGCCCGTGATGCCCCTGCCAGCACCACGCCGGGTCCGATCTAGACGAGATCTTCTGTCCGGACATGACGGCCCACAGAATCCGAACGGTTGATGATCGCGTGCCGTCCAATTTCGGCGGCGGCACCGATGGTCGCATTTGCGTTGACGAAGCTGGCGTCAGAGATGCGCAACCACTTGGCCGCGATCTGACACCAGCACTTCGGCACCGCACGAGGCCCGTTCAGGTTTGTTTCATCGCGGCGCCGATCCGGTTTCGCAGGTCAGCTGGCAGGGTGTCGATGGCGCGCGCCATGATTGCAATGTCTTGCCGTGCGGCGTGCAACTGATCAATCAGCGAGATCACGATGCCAAGGGCGGTCTCATCGAGATCCAGATCCTGGGACAGGTCGCACAAAAGTTCCAGTCGGGCGATGTCGATTTGGCGATAGACAAATCCGCTGTCCTCGCGCTGCGGCTTTACCAGGTCGAACTCCACGAACCGCACAAGCTGGCTGCGGGTCAGCCGCGTGACGGTAGTGATGACATAGTCTTCGGAATACCGGTCGGTCATGCCGTCGCTCCTTTCAGCAGATCGGCCCGTGGGTCAAACGCATGGGTCTTGCGCCACTCGGACAGGAAGTCGCGCAGGTTCGCGTCGGTCTCGTTCGGGACAACGATCATCAGCTCGACCTTCTGGTCACCCTTCGTTTTGCGACCTGGCCGCGCAACGCCGCGGCCACGCAAGCGCAGGACCCTGCCTGAACTTGCCCCAGGTGGAATCGTCAGACCGACAGCGCCGTCGATCGTGGGCACCGTCACCTTGCCGCCAAGAATGGCCTCGTCGAAGGTGATGGGCAGCGTCAGCAGAATATCGTCGCCGATCCGCCGGAATATGGGGTGTGCGCGCACCAGAACGGTGACCAGCGCGTCCCCCGCAGGCCCGTCGCCATAGCCGGGCCCCCCCTTGCCGCGCAGTCTCAGGGTCTGGCCGTCTTCAGTGCCCTGCGGGATCTTCACCGCAAGGTTCTGACCGTCCGGCAGGGTGATGCGGGCCTCGGCACCGCGCGCGGCGTCCAGAAACGGTACTTCAAGCGAATAGCGCGCATTGGGACCTGCTGCTGAATAGCCTCCGCCACCAAAGTCGCTTCCTCCGGGTGCGCGCGACCGTTGGCGCAGGATTTCGGCAAAGATGTCCGCAGGATCTGCATTCTGCTCGAAGCCGCGCCGTTGCTGATAGACATTGTCGGACGCATCGGCGAAATCGCGATAATATTGTCGCTGTGGGCGTTCCGCACCCAGACCGTCGATTTCGCCCGCGTCATATCGCGCGCGGGTGTCGGGATCCTTCAACACCTCGTATGCGGCAGAGATCGCCTTGAACCGGTCTTCCGCGCCGGGATCATCCGGGTGCAGGTCGGGGTGGCTGCTGCGCACCAGCTTGCGGTATGCCTTCTTGATCTCGTCGGAGGTTGCCGCACGGGTCAGGCCAAGAGCTTGGTAGGGATCGATGTTCATATTTTGGCCTGTTGTCGTCATCTGTCTCCAACCGCACGGATGGTCCGTGATCAGCCCCACATGATTTGCCCAGTCTGAATGTTAGTGCATGATTGGCCTGGGTTCCATCGCGACGATGGTTTGCGGGGCTGAACAGCCGGTTACTCGCCGCCGGTCACGGTCAGGCCCAGCAGGCGCCAGACCTGCATGCCGCCGCGATAGTAAAAGATGCGGTCGGCGGGGTATCCTGCACTGATCATATTGCGGATCGCGCTGGGCGACTGCCCGCACCAGACGCCGTTGCAAAACAGCGCTACAGGTTTTGCGGCCTGACAGTCCCAGCCGTCGAAGTCGGGCTCACAACCCAGCCGGGCCAACTCGTCCACGACATAGGTGTAGGGAATGTTGACTGCGCCGGGGATCGTGCCGCCGTCGAACCAGTCGCGGGTGCGGCTGTCCACCACCACGGCCTCGGGGTCTTGCAGCATCTCGATCAGTTCCAGCTCGCCGATCGTGGATACCCCTTCCGCAGGGCTGTGCGGCTGGATGCAGAACTGCGGGCAGGGGCGCGAGGTCAGCGCCCATTCGCCGCTGATCTCATGCTTGGTGTCCTGGATCCTGTTGATCTCTACCGGGCCATTTCCGGTCTGGACAGTGACCGCAGGCACCTCATCGGTGATCCCCACCTCACTGTCCGCCATCGCAGTCCCACAGGCCAGCGTCAGAGCGAGTGTCAAAGCAAGTTTCTTCATGGACTTGTCCTCCAGATAAATCCGCGTTCCGCGACTTAACTTAGCGCCAAATGGCGCGTCGTCACCAAAAGGTTCCGGGGCCTGCGGGTTGGGCGGCTGCACCGGGGTGGCGGCACGCCGACGATATCGCCGCCACCTCTGATCCGTCGGCTGGCACGGGCGGTCAAGACGCCCTCGTTTCAGTCAGTCGTTCTGTCCGCCCGTGTCCATCAGGCGGCGGATGTGGTGGGCAAAGGCGAGTGTGGCGGGGACGCCAATGACGCAGCCAAGCAGGATCGACCAGAACGCCGACAGCACCGGCAACCCGACCCAACTGCCGATCAGCGAGGCAAAGAAGACATTGATCGCCATCGCCCCGGCGCCAAACGGATACAGAACCAGGGCAATGCGCGCCGCCGACCAGCCGGTTCGCGTCATCGCCGCGCGACCAGCCGTTGCACCGCGACAAGCGCCACCACCAGACCGACGCAGGCCAGCGCGAACCAAAACTCTGCGGTGGCGGATTGCGCCTGCGGGACCGGCCGTTGAAACTCTGCGGCCATGGCGGGCGCGGCGTCGAGCAAGGTGAAAGCAGCGAGTGAACGCATGTCAGGTCTCCTGAGTCAAAGTGCGATAGATGTCGGGCAAGGCGCGGGTCAGCCGCTCGGGGTCGGGCAACAGGGTGAACCCTCCGCGCCCGAAGATGCGGGCGAACCAGTCCTGCCCGTCTTCGTCGATCACGATGCCATGCAGGCTTTGCCCGGAACGACGCGCCTCTCGCACCGCCATGTGGCTGTCCTCGATACCGTGTTGGCCTTCGTAATGGTCCAGATCGTTGGGCTTGCCGTCGGTCAGCACGATCAGCAGCTTGCGCGCCGCCGTCTCTTCGGCCAGTTGCGCGCTGACATGGCGGATTGCGGCACCCAGCCGGGTGTAATGCCTTGGCTTCAGCGCCCCGATATTGGCGATGATGTCGGCCCCCATCGGTGCTGCGAAATCCTTGCATCGGGTCAAAAACACCCGGTCGCGCCGGAGCGAGGAGAACCCCCAGATGC
>JBBKVJ010000049.1:0-5974 GCA_037968375.1 Paracoccaceae bacterium
GTCGAAAGACCGTCCAGCCGGTCGCTGCGATCTTCCAGATGTTGCGCGACGATGTGGATCACGCGGCCATCGGTCTGCATCTGACCATGCACCACCAACAGGCGGGCCGACATGATCACCGCCCGGTAATGCGTGAAGAGCTTGGGCCAGATCACCAGATTGGCGACGCCCGCCTCATCCTCCAGCGTGATGAAACAAACGCCCTTGGCACTGCCGGGTTTCTGCCGGACCAGCACCAGACCGGCCAACGATACGCGCGCGCCATGGCGCATGCGAGGCAGATCGGATGTGGCGCGGTAGCCTTGGGCCTGCAGGCTGGTACGATAGAATGACATCGGATGCGCCTTGAGCGACAGGCGCAGGGTCTGATAATCGGCCACGACATGTTCGGCCTTGGGCATGGCGGGCAGCATCACCTCAGGCTCGGGGCCGTCCGCTGCGGTCTGGGCATGGTTGAAGATCGGCAGGGCGGGCGCGTCTTTCAGGGCCTGCGCCTGCCAGAGCGCCTGCCTGCGGTCGATCCCCATCGAGCGCATCGCATCCGCAGCGGCGAGACGGCGGACTGCGCCCGCATCGAGGCGCGCGCGAGATTTCAGCGTGGCGACATCGGCGAAAGGCGCGTCGCGGGCCGCCATGATCTGCAAGGCCGCGTCTTGCCGCATCCCGTCTATCTGTCGCAGCCCCAGGCGCAGGGCAAAGCCACCATTGCAGGGTTCAAGCGTCGAATTCCAGTCCGAGAAGTTCACATCGACCATGCGCACCTCGACCCCATGGTCGCGGGCATCGCGCACGATCTGGGCGGGGGCGTAGAACCCCATCGGCTGCGAGTTCAGAAGTGCGCAGGCAAAGGCCGCCGGGTAGTGGCATTTCATCCAGGAGGACACATAGACCAGCTTGGCAAAGCTCGCCGCGTGGCTTTCGGGAAACCCGTATTCGCCGAATCCCTTGATCTGGTCGAAACAGCGCTGCGCGAAAACCGGGTCATAGCCGCGCTCGGTCATCCGGCCCACCATCTTATCTTGTAGCTTCTCGATGGTGCCGCGCGAGCGGAAGGTGGCCATGGCGCGGCGCAATTCGTTGCTTTCCAAGGGCGTGAACCGGGCCGCATCCATGGCGATCTTCATCGCCTGTTCCTGAAAGATCGGCACGCCCAGGGTGCGGCCCAGAATTTTCTTCAACTCGTCTTGCGGATATTCTGATCCGGGCGTAGGGAATTCCACCTCTTCAATGCCCTGACGGCGGCGCAGATAGGGATGTACCATGTCGCCTTGGATCGGACCGGGGCGAACGATGGCGACCTCGATCACCAGATCGTAGAATTTTCGGGGACGAAGTTTAGGCAGCATCGCCATCTGGGCGCGGCTTTCCACCTGGAACACACCCAGACTGTCGCCTTTGCAGAGCATGTCATAGGTGGGGCGTTGATCATCCGGCATATGATCCTCGACCGGGACAGTCGCCAGTTCGTAATCCTGGCCATGATGGGCGCGCAGCAGATCGAAGCATTTCGCGATGCAGGTCAGCATGCCTAGCGCCAGGATATCGACCTTGAAGATGCCCAGCGCGTCGATATCGTCCTTGTCCCATTCGATGAAGCTGCGCTCCGGCATGGCGCCGTTGCCGATCGGCACGATCTCGGTCAGCGGGCGCTCAGTCAGGATGAAGCCGCCGACATGCTGCGACAGGTGGCGCGGTATGCCGGTCATCTGCTTGGCCAGTTTCAGGACCATCCGCAGATAGGGATCGGACAGGTCCATTCCCGCCTCGCGGGCGCGCGCGTCCTCCATCTGGCCCTCGAAACTGCCCCAGATCGTGCTGGCGAGTTTCGAGGTGACATCCTCTGACAGCCCCATCGCCTTGCCGACCTCGCGGATCGCGGACCGGGGGCGGTAATGGATAACCGTGGCGCAGAGACCGGCCCGATGGCGGCCATATTTGCC
This sequence comes from Paracoccaceae bacterium, assembly GCA_037968375.1. Classification (GTDB taxonomy): domain Bacteria; phylum Pseudomonadota; class Alphaproteobacteria; order Rhodobacterales; family Rhodobacteraceae; genus CANNFR01. The sequence goes on from JBBKVJ010000049.1 coordinate 1,941, forward strand.
ATACATGTACTGGATCACTTCCTCGCGCCGCTCGTGTTCGAAATCGACGTCGATGTCGGGCGGCTCGTCGCGTTCCTCGCTGAGGAAGCGTTCGAACAGGACGTCGTGTTCGTTGGGATCGACCGAGGTCACGCCAAGGCAGAAGCAGACCGCAGAATTGGCCGCCGACCCGCGCCCCTGGCAGAGGATCGGGGGCTCAGCCTCCTCACGCGCGAAGCGGACGATGTCGCGGATGGTCAGAAAATAACGCGCGATCTTTTTCGAGGCGATCAGCGCGAATTCCTTCTGGATCGTCTTGCGTACATGGTCGGGCACGCCGTCTGGATAGCGGCCTGCGGCCCCCTCCCAGGTCAGGCGCTCCAGTTCCTCCTGTGCTGTGCGACCCTCGGGCACGATTTCGTGCGGGTATTCATACTGCAGATCGGTCAGAGCAAAGGTGATGGCGTCGGCCACGGCGCGGGTGGCAGCGATGGCATGCGGCCAGATGGCAAAAAGGCGGCACATCTCGGCGGGGGATTTGAGGTAACGCTCGGCGTTGGCTTCCAGCAAAAAGCCTGCCTTGGTGATGGTGACACCTTCGCGAATGCAGGTCATCACGTCCTGCAGAGGGCGCCGGTCGGGCGCGTGGTAAAGCACATCGTTGGTGGCCAGGATGCCAAGGCCATGGGCGCGCGCCATCGCATCGAGCCGGTTGATCCGGGCGCGATCATCGCCGCGATAAAGGTAGCTCGCTCCGATATGGCCGAGGCCGGGCAGCGCCTTGCAGAGACGCGGCAGGCCCGCCTTGAAGAGAGCGAGATTCTCGCCCGGCATGGCGATCAGCTGCAAGCCTTCGGAATGATCGGCCAGCATGTCCAGCGTTAGATGCGTCTCGCCCTTTTCCTGCCAGCCGCCATCGGCATCCTGCATCTTGCCTTTCGAGAGCAGTGTGGATAGGCGCGCATAGGCGGCGCGATCTGTCGGATAGGCCAGAAACTCGGCGCCGCAGAGCAGCACCAGACGCGCCCCGATCAGCGGACGGATGCAGGCGGTTTTCGCCTCGGTATGGATACGCACGACCCCGGCCAGCGTGTTGCGGTCGGCGATGCCGATGGCGTCGTAGCCCAGAAGATTGGCAGTGGCGGTCAGATCGACGGCATCCGAGGCCGCCCGCAGGAACGAAAAACAGCTGGCCAGACCCAGTTCGATATAAGGCGCGGGCGGGTTCGGTGCGAACCCGTTGCCCTTGGCCAATGTGCGCCGCGTATGCCCCTCTTGCTGCGGCATCAGGCAAAGAACCCGTGCAGGAACCAGCGCGGGTCGCTGCCCCGGCCATCGCCCATGATCCCCTGCCGATAGAGCCAGAAGCGGCGGCCATCCTGGACCTCGATCTTGTAATAATCGCGCAACCGCGTGCCGGGCTTGTCGGCCCACCATTCCGGCGCGATCCGTTCGGGGCCTTCATGCCGGGTGGTCCGAAAGGTGACCCGGCGCCAGCGGAACTGCGCGGGCGGCCCTTCGGGCACGGCATAAAGCACGGCGATTTCCTCGGCAGGGTCCAGAATGCGGATCGGCCTTTCGCGCGCCAGAACGAGGGGCGCGCCGGGCTGACCGGCAATGGCGGGGACGCGGGCCTCGGCCCGTTCGGGCACATGGCTTTCGCACCAATCCGACCAAGTGATCTTGTCGGCCCCAAGCCTCGCACTCAGCCGGTCCAACAGGGCCGCGACATCGCCATCGGCATCGCGGGCGCCATCCAGCCTGTCTTGCACCAGCGACACAGGTTCGACCCGCAGCGCCTCAAGCGTCAGCAAATCGAACCCGAACCCGGGATCGACGCCGTCGAACTTGCCGTTGAACAGTCGCAGGATATGGGCCGGGTCGCGGCTGGCCCTGGCGGTGCCGACCTCGACGCTGCGCCATTCGCCGTCGATGCGATAGATTGTCAGACGCAGCCGCCGCGCGCCTTGTTCGGCGCGTGCCAGATCGGCGCAGAGCGCCTCGGCCAACCCGGACAGATGCGGCACCGGATCGAGTACAGGTTCGGCCAACCGCACACGCGCCAGCCAACGCGGCGGGTCTGGTGGCGGATCAAGCGGATCGGCCAGCCGCCCCATGGCCCGGTCCAGCAGGATCAGAGGGTTGCGATCCCGCTCAAGCCCCGAGAAGCGGCGCATCAGGGCGGTCCTTGGTACCCCAGCCAAGGCGCCGATGGTTTTGAGGCCAAGTCGATCCAGAAGCCGCAGCGTGTCGGGATCAAGTCGTAGGGCGGTGGTGGGCAGCGGGGCGAGATATGCCGCAACGTCCTCGGGGTCAGAGATAGTGGCGGTGGTTCCATAGCGGGCCAGCACATGCGCGGCGGCACGGGTCGGCGCCATTGCAAGACGCGCGGTCAGGCCCTGCATAGCAAAGCGCGCGTGGATATCACGCATCAGCTCGGTCTCGCCGCCGAACAGATGCGCAGACCCGCTGGTATCAAAGATCAGACCGTCGTCGGCATCAGCGACCGTCCAGGGGCACCAGCGCCGCGACCAATGCACCAGACGGCCCAAAAGGGCCTGATCGCCGGGCGGGTCGGCGGGTTCGACATGCAGATCGGGGTGGATGGCTTGCGCGTCCACCACCCGCATCCCGGCCCGCAAACCACGCACCTTTGCCGCCTGTGCAAGCGCATGGATCACCGGGCCATGCGTGCCGTCCCGCGCCAGCACGACCGGCACCTCAGCCCCCGGCAACGTCCGTTCGCGGCTGACCCGCTGGCGCCACCGCTCCATCGCGAGATCGGGGAACCAGACCGAGACGACCCGCGCTGTCAGACGTCGTGTCATGATGCGCAATCCAGTGACCGGTGGCACGGCCCCGGGCGCGAAACAACTCGGCCTCCCAACGCGGCGCACCGGGGGCGCGCGGATCGTCGGGGTTGGGCAGCGACGGCACAGCCCCGATCCGCCAGCGTTCGCGCGCCGCACTCAGCGTGCCGGGATCGCCGCTGCGGATCAGCCAAACCGGTATTCCAGCCGCTTCCGAGCGCATCGCAAGCCGTTTGGTAGCCGTGAAATCCAGGACTGCGGGCGCACCATGAATCTCGCCCACCACAGCCGACAGCCCGCCACATGCAGCCCCTTCCTCCATCGCCCAGAGCGCATCGCAGGGATGGTTGACTGTGACCTGCAAGATCGGCGCATTGATGGCCAGCAGGGCCAGGCCAACACCGTAAAGTCGACCGTTTTCCTGCCGCGACATGCGGTCTTGCACCCACAGAACGGGTCGCCCCGACTGGCCAAGCTGCACCAGCACGAAGGCGGTGGCCGAGATATCCAGCGACCGCGCCGACAAGACATCTCTCAGCATGGCAAGGCCGTGCCCTGGAATGTCGCTGTGGCTGCGAACAGAAGGGCGGCGCGGCAGGCGTATCACCTGCCCATATGCAGAATCGGCACTCATACACGATCCCATATGTTCACTTTTTGTTCTGTTTGTGAAGAGGGTGTGAGGGCGTGTCCAGGCTGACCCTAAGCGTCTCGACCTTGTCGAGAAACCTACATGTCGCACTCTGGATGAACGACGGGTTTCAAGTCGCAACCAAGGCGAGCAATAGCACAGATGAGTGTCAACTCTGGGCCGGTTCCGCCGTTCAAAGTTCCTCCGGTTTTCGGCTACAGTGTGGTATTTATTGTGGTATGTATTTCCAGGAAATAGAAATAGTATTTACAAATCAAAAGAGTAATCAGTTAAGACGGCGGACTCTCGCTCCGCCAAGTATTGGACGATTGTCCACTAGAAAAATCAACAATACAAGGGGAAAGTTTTGGAAAATGGCGCTCCGGGTGTGGATTTCCGGCACGTTTTGCAGCATAATTTGCTATACGTTTCGCGACACAGGGGGGCTTGCCGATGGGCGGCCACGATGCCATGAGCGATGCGACGAGTGATGAGGGAGTCGCGATGAAGCCGGTCCGCCGCGGCGATACGTTCCATCTCAGGCGACGCGTCCCGATGCGCTACGCCCGCGTCGAGACCCGGTCCGTGGTCTGGATCTCGTTGAAGACCGACAG
>JBBKVJ010000050.1:0-20012 GCA_037968375.1 Paracoccaceae bacterium
ACCTAGCGCCTCGGCCAGCCCGGCGCGCACCTCCGGCCCCTTGCGGCCCATCGCCGACAGCGTCCCCGCCGCACCCGACAGGCTAACCACCAGAATGCGCGGTTTCATCTCTTCCAGCCTGTCGCGATGCCGCAACAGCGGCCCGCCAAGGCTGGCAATCGTGGCGCCAAATGTGGTCGGCACCGCGTGCTGGCCATAGGTGCGGGCGATCATCGGCAGATCGGCATGCGCCTCGGCCAGCGCACCCAGCGCGCCGATCAGCACCTCCAGCCGCGCCTCGTATTCGGTGATGACCCGCCTCAGGCGCAGCATCAAAGCGGTGTCGACGATATCCTGACTGGTGGCGCCGTAATGCAGCCAGGCGGCATGTTCCGGCGCATCCAAAGCGGCACGGATCGCCGCCACCAGTGCGGGCACCGGCACCGCATTGCGTCCCGTCGCCTCGGCCAGATCGGCGGCGTCGATGTTCAGATCGTTCACCGCCGCATGCAGATAGGTGCCAGACACTTCGGGGATCAGCTTCAACGCGCCCTGAACACCGGCCAGCGTCCCCTCGACCAGCAGCATTGTGTGAATCTCGGCGATATCAGTGAAATGCCGGGCCAGTTCGGGATCGCCGAACAGCCCGGAATACAGATCGGAATCAAGCGTCGAGGCGGCCATCAGGCGGCCCGGAGGCCGAGGATCGCCCGCGCCTCCGCCGATGTCGCCACCGGGCGCTCGTATTTCTCGCACAGCGCAGCCGCCCGCGCGATCAGCGCCGCATTCGACGGCGCCAGCCTGTCACGATCCAACCGCACATTATCCTCCAGCCCGGCGCGGGTATGCCCGCCCGCCGCAATTGCCCATTCGTTCACCACGATCTGGTTCGGCCCGATTCCGGCGGCACACCACAAGGCGTCGGGCGCCAGCCGTTTCAGGGTTTCGATGTAGAAATCGAAGATCGGCTTGTCGGCCGGCATCGCGTTTTTCACGCCCATCACGAACTGCACATACAAGGGCCGCTGCAACCGCCCGTCAGCGGCCATCCGCGTCGCCTGCACGATATGGCTAAGGTCAAAGCACTCGATTTCGGGCTTCACCTCATGCGCGATCATTTCTGACGCCAGCCAGTCCACCAGATCGGGTGGATTCTCGTAAACCCGGGTCGGAAAGTTGTTCGAGCCAACCGAAAGCGAGGCCATGTCGGGCCGCAATGGCAACATCCCGCCCCGTGCCTGCCCGGCGCCAGAGCGCCCGCCGGTGGACAGCTGGATGATCATGCCGGGGCAATGCGTCTTCAGCCCCTCCATCAGCCGCGCGAAACGGTCCGGGTCCGAGGTCGGCGTCCCATCATCGCTGCGCACATGACAATGCGCGATCGACGCGCCCGCCTCAAAGGCTTCGTGCGTCGACTCGACCTGTTCGGCGACCGTGATCGGCACCGCCGGATTGTCGGCCTTGCGCGGCACCGACCCGGTGATCGCGGCGCAAAGGATGCAAGGGGCGCTCATTTCATCACCTCAAAGGTCGAAGAACACGGTTTCATCCGGCCCCTGCAGGCGAATGTCGAACCGATACGCGCCAGCGCCGGTCTTTCTGGCCAACAGCGTCGTCACCCGCGCCTTGTGCTCGACCCGTCCCAGCACCGGGCATTTGGCGTTGGCTGCGTCCTCGTCGTCGAAATAGATCCGCGTCTGCAACCCGATGTTGATCCCCCGCGCGACAATCCATAGCGAAATATGCGGCGCCATCAGCTGCCCGTCGGGGGCCGTCACGCGGCCCGGCTTGACCGTGGCAAGCCGCCAGTCGCCGCTGTCGAAATCGGCGACCATCCTGGCCCAGCCGGTCACGTTCGGATCGGCCTTGCCGCGCGGATCGTTTGGTGCGGGATAACGCCCCGCCGCATCCGCCTGCCAGCTTTCGATCAGTACGTCGCGCAGCACCATGCCGCCACCGTCCTGCACGTTTCCGGCAATCTCGATCTTTTCGCCCTTGGCCCCGTCACGGATCGGCGCGCCACCCAGATCCGCAGGGTAAATACCGCCGATCCCCAGGAAATTCGGAGTCAGCCCGATATGCACATAAGGCCCCGCCGTCTGTGACGCGGTCTCCTGCAAGCCGTCCAGTGCCTGCGCCATCACAAGCCCGCCTTGCGGTTTTCGAACATCGTCTGACGCCGCCCGCGCAGCACGATATCAAACTTGTAGGCCAGAGCATCCATCGGCATCGCGGCGTCCATATCCAAGGGCGCGATCAGACAGCTCAGCGCTTTGGGGTCAGGGATCGTCCGCGCAATCGGACAGCGTGCGATCAGCAGATCGCCCTCGAAATACATCTGCGTGATCAGCCGCTGACCGAACCCCGAGCCAAACAGCGAGAAATGGATATGCATCGGGCGCCAGTCGTTCACCCCGTTCGGCCAGGGATAGGCGCCGGGCCGCACGGTCAGAAACTCGTAAGCTCCATCGGCATCGGTCACCACCCGCCCGCAGCCACCGAAATTCGGGTCCAGCGGTGCTGCATAGCTGTCCATCCGGTGCCGATAGCGGCCGCCCGCATTGGCCTGCCAGACCTCGATCAGGGCGCCGGAAACACCCCGCCCGCCCTGATCCAGAACCCGGCCATGCACGATGATCCGCTCGCCAATCGCAGGCTCGCCGGTGAAGTTCAGGATCAGGTTGTTGTCGCTCTTGCCCAGCATGTCATGGCCAAAGACCGGCCCGGTTTCTTCGCTCAGCGTCGATCCCAGCGCCACCAAAGGCCGCGACGGCGCTCGCGTCATCGAAGTCTTGTAGCCCGGCGTATAGGCCGGCGGATGCCAGAACCTGTCGCGCGCGATCAGCGGTCCGTTGTCACTCAACCCCCGGTCTCCATCTCGGCATAAATCTCCTTGGCGACCTTGATCGCATGATTTGCGCGCGGCACGCCAGCATAGATCGCCACATGCAGCAGCGCCTCCAAGACATCGTCCTTGCTGGCGCCGGTATTGGCGGTGGCCCGCAGATGCAGCCGGAACTCTTCGATATTGCCCAAGCCCGCCAGCAAGGCCAGCGTCAGCATCGAGCGTTCGCGGTGGCTGATCGCATCGCGCGACCAGACATGCCCCCAGGCCGCATCGGTGATCAGATTGACGAACGGCGCATCCCACCCGGCCTCGGCCTTGCTGCGGTTCACATGCGCATCGCCCAGCACGCGGCGCCGGGTGCGCTCGCCAGCCTCACGGATCTCAGACATGGCCGATCTCCTTCAGAAAACGGGTCAGAACCTCGGCATATTCACCCGGTTTCTCGACGCAAGGCAAATGCCCGGCCCCGCGGATCAGATGAAACCGCGATCCCTTGATCAGATCGGCGGTCTCGCGCACCAGATCGGGCGGCGTCGCGCCATCTTCGCTGCCCGCGATGGCCAGGGTCGGCAGGGTCAGGCCCGAGGTCGGTGTATAGAAATCCGTACCCGCAATCGCCGCCGAGCATCCGACATAACCTTCGGCCGGTTGCCGGATCAGCATGTTGCGCCACAGTGCCAGTTCCGGCGTGTCGCGGAACGCCTTGGAAAACCAACGCTCCATCACCGCGTCGGCCAAGGCCTCGATGCCGCCCGCGCGCACCCCTGCAATCCGCTCGTCCCAGGATGCGCGGGTGCCGATCTTCGCGGCGGTGTTCGAGATCACCATGCCGCGCACCAGGTCCAGCCGCTTTACCGCCAGCCCCTGCGCGATCATCCCGCCGATCGACAGGCCGACGAACACGCAGTCCGTCACACCCAGATGATCCAGCAACCGCTCGGCATCGCCGATCAGCACGCCCATCGCATAAGGCGCCGCCGGACAGGACGACAACCCATGCCCGCGCTTGTCATAGCGGATGAAGCGCAGCCCGGCAGGCAACAGCGGCAGGATGGGGTCCCAAAGCCGCAGATCGGTGCCCAGCGAATTGCAGAATACCAACGGCGGGCCGTCCTTTGGACCCTCGTCACGAATGTGCAGTTGCACATCTCCAAGATCGACGATCTTCATCTGGCGGACCTAGTAGGGCAGGCCGACATAGTTCTCGGCCAGTTGGGTTTGCGCCACTTCCGAGTTCTCCAGATAGGCCAGCTCGGTTTCCTGTATGCGCTGCTGGAACTGGTCCTGATCGGGAAACCGGTGCAGCGTCGAGGTCATCCACCAGGAAAACCGAATCGCCTGCCAGACCCGCTCCAGCGCGCGCGGGCTGTAGCGGTCAAGCGCGCGTTGGTCGCCGCCGTAATGCGCGCTCAGCGCCTCATGCAGGTAATGCACATCCGACACCGCCAGGTTCAGGCCCTTGGCCCCCGTCGGCGGCACGATATGCGCCGCATCACCGACCAGGAACAGACGGCCATGTCGCATCGGCTCGGCCACAAAGGACCGCAGCGGCACGACGTTCTTCTCGACGCTCGGGCCATGCACAAGACTGTCGGCCGCATCCTCGGGCAGGCGCAACCGCAGCTCGTCCCAGAACGCCCTGTCAGTCCAATTCTCGATCTTCTCGTGCGGCGGCACCTGGATGTAATAGCGCGACAGATTGGCGTTGCGCATCGAACACAGGGCAAAGCCGCGCCGGTGGTTGGCATAAAGCACCTCGTCCGACACCGGCGGCGTCTCGGACAGCACGCCAAGCCAGCCGAACGGATAGATCCGCTCGAATGTCTTCAGGCTGTCCTTCGGGATCGAGGCGCGGCTGACGCCATGAAACCCGTCGCAACCGGCGATGAATTCACAGTCGATCCGATGCTCGGTGCCGTCCTTCACATAGGTCACATAGGGCGCCTCCGATGCGGCATCGTGGATCGCCGCACCCTTGGCCTCGTGAATGACCGACAGGCCCGCCGCTTCTCGGGCCTCGTATAGGTCGCGCGTCACCTCGGTCTGGCCATAGACCATGATGCCGCGCCCGACCCGCGCCTTCAGGTCGATGCGAAAGCTGCGGTTGCCGGCGGCAAGCCTGATGCCGGTATGGGCAAAGCCCTCGGCATGCAGCCGTTTGCCCGCCTGCGCCCGTTCCATCGTCTCGACCGTGCCCCACTCCAGCACGCCCGCCCTGATCCGGCTGAGCACGTGATCGCGGGTCTGGTGCTCCAGCACCACGCAATCGACACCCGAAAGATGCAAAAGCTGCGAAAGCAGCAGCCCCGAAGGCCCGCCGCCGATGATACAAACTTGCGTTTTCATTGCCGAAATCCCCTGCCGCCCATGTTGACGGTCGGGGCAGGCCCCGTCAACCGATGAGAACCGTCAGGTCCGCAGGACCACCGCTCGCCCCACCTCAGGGATAGCCTATCCAAGGTCATCCCCGAACCGGTTCAGCGCCATTCGGAACATCTCGGCATCGACATTGCCGCCCGTGGTCACCGCGATCACCGCATCGCCGGTCATCGCCTTTGGCTGCCACAGCGCCGCCGCCAGCGCCACAGCACCACCCGGCTCGACCACGATCTTCAGCCGCGTGAAGGCCAGCGCCATCGCGCGCAGCGCATCGTCATCGCTGACCACCAGCCCCGGCCCGCACAGCGCCGCCATGATCGGAAACGTGACTTCGCCCGGCGCCGTCGTGATGATCGCATCGCAAATCGAACCCGACAGCGCGTCGTTCCGCTCGATCCGCCCCGAGGCCAGCGAGCGTGCCACATCGTCGAACCCCGCAGGCTCGACCGGCCTGACCCGCAATCCCGGCGCCTTCGCCGCCAGGGCCAGTGCGATCCCCGAGGTCAGCCCGCCGCCACCACAGCAGACCAGCACATCGGCCGCCGTCACCCCCTCGGCCCCGGCCTGCGCGGCAATCTCCAGCCCCGCCGTGCCCTGTCCCGCAATCACCTGCGGCTCGTCATAGGGCCGGATCAGCGTCAGGCCGCGCTCGCCCGACAGCGCATCGCCTATCGCCTCGCGGTTTTCGCCACCAGCGCGGTCATACAGCACCACCTCCGCGCCCAGCCCGCGTGTGTTGTCGATCTTCTGGCGCGGCGCGTCCTTTGGCATGATGATCACCGCAGGCACATCGTGCAGCCGTGCGGCCAGTGCCACGCCCTGCGCATGATTGCCGCTGGAAAACGCGATCACACCTTTCGCACGCACCGCCGCATCCAGTGCCGACACCGCCGACCAGCCACCGCGAAACTTGAAGCTGCCGGTGTGCTGCAGGCATTCCGCCTTGACGAACACCCGCCGCCCGGCAATCTCGTCCAGAAACGGCGAGGATAACAGCGGGGTCATCCGCGCATGGCCCTTCAGCCGCGCCGCCGCCGCCTCGATCATCTCGATATTCATGCCATTTTCTCCAGCCATTCCTGTATCGCCGCCACGCTTTCCACCTCGTCCAGAAACGGAATATGCGCCCGGTCGGGCACCTCGGCAAAGATCATATCGGGGCGTCGCCGCTGCATCTCGGCCGCCGTCGCCTGCGTCAAAAGGTCCGAGTTTGCACCCCGGATCAGCGCCACAGGCAGCCCCTCCAAGGCATCGAACAGCGGCCACAGGTCGACCGGCGGGCCGTCGAACGCGGCCAGAAAGCTGTCGCGCAGGTTTGCGTCGTAGGTGATCCGCATGCCTGCGTCGGTCTGCACATAATGCAACCGCGCTTCGGCCAGCCAGCGCGCCTCCGGCACGCCCTCGAAGCCGGGATTGTGACGCGGCATCGCGGCGGCGATCTCGGCGTGGCTTTTCGCCCTCGGACTGCGCCCGAGATACTCGAAAATCCGCTCCAGCCCCGGCCGGGCGATTTCCGGCCCGACGTCGTTCATCGCCAGCCCCAGCATCCGGTCCCTGGCCGTCGCCGCCAGCATCATCCCGATGATGCCGCCGCGCGAGGTGCCCAGCACAGCGGTCTTGCCGATCCCAAGATGGTCCAGCAGCAGCACCGCATCGCGGGCCTCGTTCGGCACCGTATAGGACAACGGGTCGGGCGCATGGTCCGACTGCCCGCGGCCGCGATAATCGGGGCGGATCAGGCGCAGCGGTGGAAGATGCGGGCGCAGATAGTCGAAATTGCGCCCCGTGCGCGTCAGCCCGGCAAGGCACAGCAGCGGCAGGCCCTCGCCGTCATCCTCATAATGCAGCGACAGCCCGTCAAACGTGGTGAACCGTGGCATCTAAAGACCCCGCGCCACGCCGGGGATGCCGGTCAGATCGCGCAACACGTGATGCGGACGGGCGGGCAGCCGGTCCATCGGCTCGCCCGCACGGTTCACCCAGGCGGTGGTGAACCCGTAGGCAGCGCCCGCCGCCGCGTCCCAGCCATTCGACGACACGAACAGAACTTCGGCGGGCGCCGTCCCGAACCGGGCGCCGACCATGTCGTAGACCACCCGCGCCGGCTTGAAGACGCCGACGCTTTCCACGCTCAGCACTGCATCCAGATGCGCGCCGATCCCGGCCGAGGCCACAGCGCCCTGCAACATCTCGGGCGCGCCGTTCGACAGGATCGCGGTCGCCACCCCGTCTTCCTTCAACGCCTCCAGCATCGCGGGTACTTCCGGATAGGCCGCAAGCTGCCAATAGAGCGCCAGCAACCGCTCGCGCAGATCGGCGTCACCCGCCAGCCCCTGCGCCTCGATCGCCCAGTCCAGCCCGTCCTGCGTGACCGCCCAGAAATCGGTGTGATCGCCGGTCACCGCCCGCAGCCAGGTGTATTGCAACTGCTTCAGCCGCCAGTCGCGCGCCAGTGCCGGCCAGACCTTGGCCAAAGCTTCGCGCCCCGGCTCCTCCGCTGCCACCCGCGCGGCAGCGGCGACATCGAACAGCGTTCCATAAGCATCGAAAACGGCGGCTTTGATCGACATCGACGGGCCCTCCCCAAAGGCAAACTTCGGCATGGCATATGGCCGGGGCGAACTGCCCCGCACTCGTCCCGTCAGAGATTTTCCGGCTGCGGCATCCCCAAAACGTGATAGCCGCCGTCGACCAGGATGATCTCGCCCGTCGTGCAGGCGCCCGCCTCCGAGGCCAGATAAACTGCCGTGCCGCCGATGGCCTCCAGCGTCGCGTTGCGGCGCAAAGGCGCGTTGGCCTCGGTCATCCGGAACGTCTTGCGCGCCCCGCCGATGGCCGCCCCCGCCAGGGTCTTCATCGGCCCGGGCGAAATCGCGTTGACGCGAATTCCGTCGGGGCCCAGGTCGTTGGCCAGATAGCGCACCGCACTTTCCAGCGCCGCCTTGGCCACTCCCATCACGTTGTAATAGGGCGTCACCCGGTTCGATCCCTGATAGGTCAGCGTCAACAACGTGCCGCCGTCAGGCATCAAGGGTGCCGCCCGCCGGGCGATGTCGATGAACGAAAAGCACGAGATCGCCAGCGTCTTCTTGAAGTTCTCGCGCGAGGTGTTGATGAACCGGCCGGTCAGCTCGTTCTTGTCGGAAAACGCGATCGCGTGGACCACGAAATCCAGCGTCCCCCATTCCGCCTTCAGCCGCGCAAAGGCGGCATCCAGCGAGGCGTCGTCGCCGACATCGACATCAACCACGATGCTTGACCCAAGCGAGGCCGCCAAAGGGGCGACCCGCTGCGCGAACATGTCGCCCTGATAGGTGAACGCCAGGTCCGCCCCGGCCTCGGCCATCGCCTTGGCGATCCCCCAGGCAATCGACCTTTCGTTCGCGACACCCATGATCAGGCCGCGCTTGCCCTGCATCGCTTCGCCCATCATGTTTTATCCATCATATCTAGACAGCAAAAGCGTCGCATTGGTGCCGCCAAAACCGAAGGAATTCGACATGATGCTGTCATGCTCGACGCCTTCGCGCAGCTCGGTCACGATTTCCTCGGGCCGGATCGCAGGGTCCAGTTCGGTGACGTTGATCGAGGGTGCGATGAACTTGTGCTGCATCATCAACAGCGAATAGATCGCCTCGTGCACACCGGTGGCACCCAGGCTGTGGCCGGTCATCGACTTGGTCGACCCGATCACCGGATGATCGTCGCCCATCACCCGCCGGATCGCCTCGACCTCGGTCACATCGCCCGCCGGGGTCGAGGTGCCATGCGCGTTGATGTAGCTGACCTTGCGGCCCTCGGCCAGCGTCGCCATAGCCACCCGCATCGACCGCTCGCCACCTTCGCCCGACGGCGCCACCATGTCATGGCCGTCCGAGGTGGCACCATAGCCCGTCACCTCGGCGTAGATCTTCGCACCGCGCGCCTTCGCATGCTCCAGCTCTTCCAGCACCACCACGCCGCCGCCGCCTGCAATGACAAACCCGTCGCGGGTGGCGTCATATGGCCGCGAGGCGGTGGTCGGCGCGTCGTTATATTTCGACGACATCGCATTCATCGCATCGAAGAGGCATGACAGCGTCCAGTCGACCTCTTCGCCGCCGCCGGCAAAGACGATATCCTGCTTGCCCATCTGGATCTGCTCGACGCCGTTGCCGATGCAATGGGCGGATGTCGAACAGGCCGAGGTGATCGAATAGTTGATGCCCTTGATTTTGAATGGCGTCGCCAGACAGGCCGAATTCGTCGATGACATGCAGCGCGTCACCATGAACGGCCCCATCTTCTTCGGCGCGCCCTTGATCTTGACCGCCTCGAACGCGGTAAAGAAGTTCGAGGTCGACGGCCCACCCGACCCCATGATCAGGCCCGAACGCGGGTTCGACACATCGCTGTCGTCCAGCCCGCTGTCGGCGATAGCCTGCTTCATCGCCAGAAAGTTATACGCAGCCCCCGGCCCCATGAACCGCATGTCGCGCTTGTCGATATGGTCTTCCAGCACGATGTCGGGCTTGCCATGCACCTGGCTGCGAAACCCGTTCGCGGCATAGTCCGGCGCAAAGCTGATCCCGGACCGACCGGCCTTCAGGCTGTCGGTCACCTCGTCCACATCGTTGCCGATGGCCGAAATGATCCCCAACCCGGTGATGACGACGCGGCGCATGGGCATATCCTTTTTCAATCGGCGGCTTTTTCGGGTGCGGCGGCAAGGCCGACCTTCATGTCTTTCACAAGATAGATAGTTTCACCGTCGGCTTCCACCCGGCCATCGGCCACACCCATCGTCAGGCGGCGCGATTGCAGCGCCTTGGTGAAATCGACGAAATAGGTCAGCCGCTTGCGGTCAGGCCGCACCATGCCGGTCAGCTTGACCTCGCCGACGCCCAAAGCATAGCCCTGACCCTGCCAGCCGCGCCAGCCCAGGTTGAAGCCGGTCAGCTGCCAGAGGCCATCAAGGCCAAGGCAGCCGGGCATGATCGGATTGCCGGGGAAGTGGCAGGCGAAGAACCATAAGGAGGGATGGATGTCGAACTCGGCCACGACATGGCCCTTGCCGTGCAGGCCCCCATCGCCGGAAATATCGGTGATCCGGTTCATCATCAGCATCGGCGGCTCGGGAAGTTGCGCATTGCCGGGGCCGAACAGCTCGCCCCGGGCGCATTTCAGCAGCGCCTCCTTGTCGAAACTCGTCGGAAATTCACTCATCCGGCCCGGCCCCCGCAGTTGTTTTTGGTCGCATTCTTCCTCTACCATCCCGCTTTGCGCCCGCGCAAGCACTGGCGGCACCGGCTTGCAAACCCAGTATCCGGGCGATTCCATTTGAAAACCGGGGCATTGGCGCCCTATATGGCGTTGAACGCCGTGCAAGGGATATCTCAAGCGATGACACCAGAAGCGGAAACACGAGGCGCTGCATGGCTGTCGCAGGCGGGGCTGCGGCCAACGCGCCAGCGCCTGTCGCTGGCGGCGCTTCTGGTTGGCGATGGTCAGGACCGGCATGTCACCGCCGAAAGCCTTTACGAGGCGGCATCAGCCTCGGGCGGCCAGGTCTCGCTCGCCACCGTCTACAACACCTTGCGCGCGTTCTGCGACGCGGGCCTGATGAGCGAGATTACCGTCGATGGCTCGAAAAGCTACTTCGACACCCGCACCGACGACCACCCGCATTTTTATTGGGAAGACAGTGCGAAACTGACCGACGCCCCGGCGTCCGAGCTTAAGATCGCCCGCCTTCCCAAACCGCCCAAAGGGGCGCAGGTCACGCGGGTCGATGTGGTGATCAGGCTCCGGCGCAGCTGACCGGGCTGGCCTTGACTGGCATCAATGCGCCAGCCCTTAGGGCCAACGCCGCAGGCATCAGCCACTCTTGCCTTCTTTGCTGTCGTCGAGAATTCCGTAAAAGCCGGACGCAGAGCCATTATTGGCTTGGGTAAAGTAGCCCTCGGCCGCCAGACCGCGCCGCAGCAATTCCCGCACGGCGGCTGATCGGCTTGGCATACGCAGCTGAAAGCGCCAGTCGTCAACGGCAGCCAGTTCGTCATCTGTGACCATGATCTGCAGCCGTTCGAGCCGTTTTTCGTCCACCATCGTACCTCTCCCTCAGAACGCCCAGTTTACGTAAAATAGTATAATAAACATAAATGGCAAGGCGCTTAAAGTTGTAAAAACGCTTGGTTCTATGAAGGCGGGGAATGCGTAGATTCTACGTCTGTGGCCCATGGTTAGCATACCAAGTCTATGAAATAGCTGTAAATTTCTGGCCCGAGGGTTATGTTGATCGCAGGAGGCCGGACGAATGTATCAAGATAGAAGCACACCGAAGAACACGGCCCAGGTGGCGGTGGTCAGTTATGATGCTGTGTTCGCGCTGGATATCGAATCCGAGCTGACCATTGCAGGGTTTGCTCCTCTGGTCATCGAAAGGGTCTGCCCCGAAGGTTTGGACGCGGCGGGCCTTCGCGCCTGTGCTGCGGTCGTCCTCGACATCAAATCCGTCGATGATGCGGCCCGGTCGATCCTCGACTGGCTTGATACGCATCAGGTGCCGGTCATCGTCGTGTCCACCGGCAATCCCGATGCGTTCGTCGACATGCCTGCGGTCGCGGCGTGCTTTTCCAAGCCGCTGGCCGTCGAGAGAATCCTGCCAGCGGTCAGCCAGGCTTGCGCGTCGTTGAAGGCCCGGTCTGGGCCGTGGACAGCGCCAGGATCGTCGTTGCCATCAAATCTGTTCTGGTCGTCGAAGCTATCCGACTGGTCTGGCGATCCGACTGTCGCCTGTTCGTAAGGACGAGACAGGTCGCGCACCGTTCAGGCAAACTGCTCCTGAATAAGCCGCTCTTCCAACCCATGCCCAGGGTCGAACAATATCCGGTGCCGCACCTTCGGCTCGCTGGTCACTTCGACCGACACCGCACTGGTCGATGACCGGCTGTCGGCATCGGCCATCACCGGGCGCTTTTCGGCCTCCAGAACATCGAACCGCACATGGGCCGCCTTTGGCAGCAACGCCCCGCGCCAGCGCCGCGGCCGGAACGCCGACATCGCGGTCAGCGCCAGCACGTCCGAGCCAATCGGCAGAATCGGCCCGTGTGCGGAATAGTTGTAGGCCGTCGATCCCGCAGGCGTCGCCACCAGCGCGCCGTCGCAGACCAGTTCCTCCATCCGCACCTTGCCATCGACGGTGATCCGCAGTTTGGCCGCCTGCGGCCCGGCGCGCAGAAGCGAGACCTCGTTGATCGCCAGCGCTTCGGTCACCGTGCCATCGGGCGCCGTGGCGCGCATTCGCAGCGGGTTGATGACCTCTTCGGCGGCATCGCGTAGCCGGTCGGCCAGCCCCACCTCGGCATATTCGTTCATCAAGAACCCGATGGTGCCGCAGTTCATCCCGTAAACCGGCGTGTTCAAGGCCTGCGTGCCGCTCAGCGTCTGCAGCATGAACCCGTCGCCACCCAGCGCCACGATGACCTCGGCCGCCTCGGCCGCAACATCGCCATAGGTCGCCGACAGTGCGCGCCGTGCGGTCTGCGCGATCTCGGCATCGCTGGCCAGAAAGGCGATCTTCAGGGCCTTGGGCATCATCTTCCCCCGTTCGCCCAAGTCATTGCGCGCGCCGCCCCGAATGACAAGTCATGGCGCGGGGCCGCTGACGCCGCACCGCGCCAAAGCGCCGCTTTCCATCCTTCCCGCATGCTGCGGTTTCCGCTATGCACCGCCCATTCCCCGCGCCAAGGAGGGCACCCCGATGAACGCACCGCACCGCGACACTGGTTTCTTCAGCGAAACGCTGGACACCCGCGACCCCGAGCTGCACCGCGCCATCCGTCAGGAGCTGGGCCGCCAGCGCGACGAGATCGAACTGATTGCGTCGGAAAACATCGTCAGCCGCGCGGTGATGCAGGCGCAGGGCTCGGTCCTTACCAACAAATACGCCGAAGGCTATCCCGGGCGGCGCTATTACGGCGGCTGCCAGTATGTCGATATCGCCGAGACCCTGGCCATCGAACGCGCCTGCAAACTGTTCGACTGCAGCTTTGCCAACGTCCAGCCGAACTCGGGTAGCCAAGCCAACCAGGGCGTCTTCACGGCGCTGATCCAGCCCGGCGACACGATCCTCGGCATGTCGCTGGATGCTGGTGGCCACCTGACCCATGGTGCCAAACCGAACCAGTCCGGCAAGTGGTTCAACGCCGTCCAGTATGGTGTCCGTCAGCAGGACCTGCAGATCGACTATGACCAGATGGCCGCACTTGCTACCGAGCATCAGCCGAAGCTGATCATCGCCGGCGGCTCGGCCATCCCCCGCATCATCGACTTTCCGCGGATGCGCGAGATCGCCGACAGCGTCGGCGCCTACCTTCTGGCCGATGTGGCGCATTATGCCGGTCTGATCGCGGCGGGCCATTACCCCTCGCCGTTCCCGCACGCCCATGTCGCCACCACCACCACCCACAAGACCCTGCGCGGCCCGCGCGGTGGCATGATCCTGACCAACGACGCCGAGATCGCCAAAAAGGTCAATTCGGCGATCTTCCCGGGCATTCAGGGCGGCCCGCTGATGCATGTGATCGCCGCCAAGGCGGTGGCCTTCGGCGAGGCGCTGCGTCCCGAATTCAAGACCTATCAAGCGCAGGTCATCCAGAACGCGCAAGCGCTGGCGGATGAGTTGATGAAGGGCGGCCTCGACATCGTCACCGGCGGCACCGACACGCATCTGATGCTGGTCGATCTGCGCCCCAAGGGCGTCAAGGGCAACGCCACCGAAAAGGCGCTGGGCCGCGCCCGGATCACCTGCAACAAGAATGGCATCCCGTTCGACACCGAAAAGCCGACGATCACCAGCGGCGTCCGCCTCGGCACCCCCGCGGGCACCACGCGCGGCTTTGGCGAGGATGAGTTCCGCCAGATCGGCCGTTGGATCGTCGAGGTCGTGGACGGCCTTGCAGCCAGTGGCGAAGACGGCAACGGGGCGGTCGAGGCACAAGTGAAATCCCAGGTCGCCGACCTCTGCGGCAGGTTCCCGGTCTATCCCGGCCTCTGATCCCGCGCGTCAGTGCCGCGCCGTCCGACCTGCCGCCTTGAGCGCGGCCAGATGCCGGGCCAGTGGGTCAGTATCGCCAGGTCGGTGCGTGCGTCACGGAGACCCTCGTCACCCGGAACGCGCGACCCAGGATTGCCGTCAGCGCACCCAAGGGCATCGGATGATCGCGGGCTGCCGCTGCAACGGCTGTGGTCAGCGCTTTATGGTGGACCATCGCCTTCATTCATTCGTCGCGCCAGCGGTGACGTAGCGGCTGCGCGTCGTGCTGCAGGCACGCCTTCGGCGTGACGGGGCGGTCAGCCGCTGCCCGGCGGGCTTCGCCCTTTACTCCGGGCGGGGTGCATCGTTCACGACACCACAATCGCCGCTAAAGATGTCCACCCCAGACCAGCAGGGTCACCACCACCCCGAACACCATCAGCAGGATAAACGCCACGGTCCCGGCGAAATTCAGCAGCCGCCCCCGGCGCCGATAGCCGGGGTCGATCTTGTCCAGATGGTGCGCGACCTCGTCATGGGCGCGGATCAGCGCATCCATGTCGTTTTGCCGCGCCAGTTTCGGGCTGGCGGCGCGATCGGCAGCTTCCGCCACCTCCAGCGCCTTGCGCCTGACCCGCTTAGGCAACAGCCGCCCGGCGCGGGACACCTTCTCGGCCAGCCCACCGCCCTTCACACCCAGCTTTTGATGCAAAAGCAGCGACAACTCCGCCGCCAGGTCTTCGGCTGTCCTGTCGTCCATCGCACCTCTCCCGGATCGCGGCCAAGCTATGCCAGCCGCCCGATCCGCGCGCAACCGCTCTGGCCTGCCGCAGCAGCGCGCGTTAAAGCTGGGCGATGCTGAACACGATCGTCACCGGCGCCGATACCGACCGCCCACCTCTGTTGATCGCGCACGGCCTTTTCGGCTCGGCGCGGAACTGGGGCGTGATCGCGAAACGCCTGGCGCAGGATCGCCGCGTCCTCAACGTCGACATGCGCAACCACGGCGAAAGCGCCCGCGATCCGGCGCATGGCTATGGTGATCTTGCCACCGATCTGGGCCGGGTGA
The DNA here is from genome assembly GCA_037968375.1 of Paracoccaceae bacterium. Classification (GTDB taxonomy): domain Bacteria; phylum Pseudomonadota; class Alphaproteobacteria; order Rhodobacterales; family Rhodobacteraceae; genus CANNFR01. The sequence continues at coordinate 15,292 of JBBKVJ010000050.1, forward strand.
TCGCGGCGCATGGCGGTCAGGCGGATGTGCTGGGCCACTCGATGGGCGGCAAGGCCGCGATGCGGCTGGCGCTGGAAAATCCCGAAACTGTCCGCCGCCTCGTCGTCGCCGATATTGCTCCGGTGGCCTACGGCCACTCGCAGTCGCATCTGATCGATGCGATGCGCGGTCTCGACCTGGCCGATCTCGCCTCGCGCGGCGAGGCTGACCGCCGCCTTGCCGATGCCATTGCCGAAGACGGTGTCCGCGCCTTCCTGCTGCAATCGCTCGACCTCAAATCCGATCCGCCGCGCTTGCGGCTGAACCTTGACGTGCTCGAGGCCGAGATGGACAGGATCACCGGCTGGGAAGACGTCGCGGGGCAGTTCGACGGTCCCGTGCTGTTCCTGTCCGGCGCGCTGTCGGACTACGTGAAGCCCGAGCACCGCGACACCATCCGCGCGCATTTTCCCAAGGCGCGTTTCGCCAAGATCCCCGGCGCCGGACATTGGCTACATGCCGAGCGTCCGCGCGAATTCGAAGCGGCTGTGGCCGCGTTCATCGACTGAGGGGCGATGCGTCCGGCGCGATAAAATCTTGCGCCATAGCGGTAAATTTGCGACCACGCTCCGACGGGCCCGAAAAGGACTGCCGGAAATGACCAAGACCGTCTACATCCTGAACGGCCCGAACCTGAACCTTTTGGGCAAGCGCCAGCCCGAGGTTTACGGCCACGAAACGCTGGCCGATGTCGAGACCGCCTGCGCCCGACTGGCGGGCGAGTTGGGCCTCAACCCCGAAGCGATGCAGTCAAACCACGAAGGCCAGCTGGTCGACTGGATCCATCAGGCCCGCGACACCGCACAGGGCATCATCATCAATCCCGGCGCCTACAGCCATACCTCGATCGCCATTCTCGACGCGCTGAACACATTTGAAGGCCCCCTGCTGGAAGTGCACATCTCGAACATCCACAAGCGCGAGCCGTTCCGCCATCACTCCTACGTCTCGCACCGCGCCGAGGGCGTGATCGCGGGTTTCGGGACCGAGGGCTACCTTCTGGCGCTGCGCCGGATGGCGACGCTTTTGGGGCGCTGAGCGCGGCCAAAGGTTACGGGCGAGGGCGACAGCGTCGATGCACATCCGGTGCACAGGTTGTGCCACCCGAAATCGGCAAAACCGGCCAAACCTTAACGCCTCAGCGCCGGTTCAACGCCACCCGCCCGATCAGGTTCAAAAGCACCTGCGCCGCCAGGATCGCCCGCACCCCGGCCCCGATCTTCGACCAGTCGGGCTGGTAGGGCGATTTCCCGAAGGTCGAGATGCCCACGAAAGGCAGGTTCAACCGGCCTTTGTCATAGTCATGCGCGATTACTGTCCTCGCGCACAGTTCTGGGCTAACCCTCTGAGATCAAACACTACACGGCATATCGTGCCGAACCGCACGGGACTTGTCCTGACGCCTTGATCCGGCCTATCTCGGCCCGATCATCATCACCATCTGGCGGCCTTCCAGCCGGGGCATGTTCTCGACCTTGGCGACCTCGGCAACATCGTCGGCAACCCGGTGCAACAGCTGCAGCCCCAATTCCTGGTGCGCCATCTCGCGGCCCCGAAAGCGCAGCGTGATCTTGACCTTGTCGCCCTCTTCAAGAAACTTCAGCACGCTGCGCATCTTGACGTCATAGTCATGCGTATCGGTGCCCGGGCGAAACTTGATCTCCTTGATCTCAATGATTTTCTGCTTCTTGCGCGCCTCAGCCTCGCGCTTTTGCGTCTCGTATTTGAACTTGCCGAAATCCATGATCTTGCAGACCGGAGGTTCCGCGTTCGGTGAAATCTCGACAAGGTCCAGCCCGGCCTGCTCGGCCAGTTCCATGCCCCGTTCCGGGGTTACGACACCGACGTTCTCGCCTTCGGCGCCGATCAATCTGATTTCTGCCGAGCGGATACGTCCGTTGACGCGGGGGCCTGTTTCACGCATCGGAGGGGCGTTGTGGGGTCTACGGGCTATGGCTTCGGTCCTTTTGTGGTTGAGAATAGCTGGTGGGGAAAATAGCCTTGCGCGGCGGGGGTTTCAACCGCCATTTCCGCATCGCGGGCGACGGAATTGCCCGTCGGGCATGTGCGGGGCTTTTATTTGATCGCCCGATCTGTCAAATCATCCCCTGCGCGGGGTGGGTCCGCTTGTTCAGGGGGTGAAGATGAACCGTTCCATTCTGATCGTAGTGCTGGTCGGCCTTCTGGTCGGTGGTGGCTATTGGTACGTGACAGAACAACAGGAAAAGCGCGCCTTGGCTGAAGAGGCCGCCGCGGCGGATACCGTTCGCGCCGCGGAAGAAGCCAAAGCCGCAGAAGCCGCCCGCGTGGCAGACGAGGCCGCAGCCGTTGCAGCTGCCGAAGCAGCCGACGCCGCCGCAGAGGCGGCTGCCATCGAGGCCTCCGAAGCTGCGACTGAAGCCGCCGCAGCTGCCGAGACCGCTGATCCCGCGCGTGTCGTCATAACCCAGCAGCTTATGGCGATGGCCGATGAATTGTTGACGCCCGAGGGATATGACGCCGAAAAGGTTCTGGCGCTGGTCGAAGCATCATCGATGGCCGACGTGCAGAAATCCGCGGCAAAAACGGCACTCGACGCCGCTCAGGATAACCCTGATCGTCTGGCCACGGTGCTTAGTCATATCCGGGCATCACTGGGTCTTTAGGCGCGAAACGGAACGTCGGGTCAGATCCCGTCGCCCACAAACGCCTTTTCGACCACATATTCGCGCGGCTCGGAATTGGCACCTTCATTCAGGGCAAAGCCTTCCAGCACCGCCTTCACATCGGCGTTGAAAGCCAATGATCCGCAAACCATCGCGCGGTCGGTGGCAGGGTCCATCGGCGTCAGGCCGAGGTCTGCGAACACCTTGCCGCTGCTCAGGTTGTCGGTGATCCGGCCCATCCGCGCCGTCTCTTCGCGCGTCGTTGTGGGGTAATACTTCAGCTTGTCGCCGACGCATTCGCCGATCAGCGGGTCGTCCTTCAGGCTTTCGACCAACGCGCGTCCATAGGCCAGTTCCGCCACTTCGCGGCAGGTGTGCATCATCACCACCTGATCGAACTTTTCATAGGTCTCGGGATCGCGCATCAGCGATGCAAACGGTGCGATGCCGGTGCCGGTGGCCAGAAACCACAGCCGTTTGCCCGGCAAAAGCGCGTCCAGCACCAGCGTGCCGACGGGTTTGGGGCGCAGGATGATCTGGTCGCCCGGCTGGATGTGCTGCAAGCGCGAGGTCAGCGGCCCGTCGGGAACCTTGATCGAATAGAACTCCAGCGCGTCGTCCCAGTTCGGCGAGGCGATGGAATAGGCCCGCAAGAGCGGCTTTCCGGTGTCGCCCGGCAGCCCGATCATCACGAATTCGCCCGAGCGAAAGCGCAGACTTTGCGGTCGCGTCACCCGGAACGAGAACAGCCGGTCGGTCCAGTGTTTCACACTGGTCACGGTCTGCGCATCGGGCAGGGTTTTCAGGCGCGGGATCGGGGCGGCGTCGGTCACGGCGGCTCGTTGGTTCATGGGTCATTCGGGGGGCCAGGCCCCCGCCTTCTGTAACGGCGAAATGGGTGGGGCGGAACCCCGGGTGTCAGCGGCGCAGTCGCGCGCGATAGTCGTGGTCGCGCCAGTCGGCACGGGCCTGCCATTGGTCCTCTGGCTGGCGGGCGGCCAGGTCATCGGCGATCTCGACCTCGTCAAAGCCCGAGCGGCGGGCCATGGCATATTGATCGGCGATCACATGGCCCTGGGCCCGCAGGCGCCCCAGATAACCCCGGTCGCGCAGCCGCCGCGCCAGCGTGAACCCGCGCCCGTCGGAAAAGCTCGGAAAGGCGATGCGGATCATCGCCACCCGCTCCAGCGGCGGCAGTTGCGCAAGGTCCGCGTCGGGGCCAAGATCAATTCCCGGCGCATTCGCGTTGGCGCAGGGTGCGGCATAGCCCAACGTCCAGTCGTCCGGGTGAAAGCCGTCATCTCTGACGATCACGCTCATGCTGCGTCCTCCCTGGGGCCGCGCAGCGCGCGACCGTTCCCGAAATGAATGCCGCATTCGGATTTATCCGCGCCGCGCCAGCGGCCTGCGCGCGGGTCTTCGCCTGTCGCCACCGGCGTGGTGCAGGGCGCGCAGCCGATCGAGGCATAGCCCTGCGCCACCAGCGGATGCCGGGGCAGCCGGTTCTGGGTCATGTATTCCTGCACATCGCCCGGCTCCCAATGCGCCAGCGGGTTCACCTTGATGCGCCCGCCCGCGTCGGTCTCGAAGAATTCCAGCGTCTGGCGCTGCCCGCCCTGAAACCGCTTGCGACCGGTAATCCAGGCGTCGAAGCCGTCAAGTGCTGCTTCCAGCGGCTCGGTCTTGCGCAGCGCGCAGCAGGCGTCGGGATTGCGTTGGTGCAGCGTGTTGTCCGGATCGCGCGCCGCAAGGGCGGCGGCAGTCACCGTCAGGCTGCGGATGTCGGTCAGGCCCAGCCTCGACGCCACCTCCGCCTGATAGGCAAGGGTTTCGGGGAACAGCATTTCGGTGTCTATGAACAGCACTGGCAGGGTCCGGTCGATGACCGAAACCAGATGCAACAGCGCCACCGATTCCGCCCCGAAGGACGAGACCAGTGCGATACGCCCCACCGTCGGATCAGACAGCGCCCGCTGCAGCACCGCGACAGCACCATGATGGCGATAGCGGCGGTTGAGGTGGGCCGCCCGTTCGCCG
>JBBKVJ010000051.1:0-3359 GCA_037968375.1 Paracoccaceae bacterium
CCACGGGCCCCTCGTTCGACACGATTAACATCCCGTTTGCCGCCAGAGCAACCTGGATCGGGTCGGCTTCCGAGCCGTGCCGCAGTGCATTCTCGACGAGATTTCTGCACAGGATGCCAAAAGCGTCCGGATCAAGGTCCGACATCACTGGCCGGTCCGGGACCGTCAAGGCGATGCGCCCCATCGCTGTCGTGCGCGCCATATCCTCGATGACGATGCGCGCCACGGTCCGCAAGTCCGACGTCCGATCCAGCCGTAAGCGACCGCCCTCGGCTCGGGCGAGCTGCATGAGGCGTTCGGACAGGCGGGTTAGCCGTTTCAGCGTTGCCTCGATGTCGGCCGCCCGAGCCTCGGCAGCCGGATCGTCCGTTTCCGACCGCAGACGCTGCGCCTGCGCGATCGCCCCGGCAAGGGGGGTTCGCAACTCGTGGGCCGCGTTGGCAGCGAAGCTGCGCTCGGCGTCGAAGGACGCTTTCAGTCGGTCTAGGAGGCCGTTCAGGGTGGTCGCTATCGGGGCAATCTCTGAAGGGATGTCCTCTGCCGGAACGGGCGACAGATCCCTTGCATTGCGCGCCTCGAGCCTCTCCCGAAAGCGGCGGAGAGATGCCAGGCTCGCCCGCACCGCGAGAACGATGGCAAGCAGCGCAACGGGGATCACGACGAGAAGTGGCAAGCCGAGACCGATCTGGATTTCGCGCGCGACCGTCGCGCGGTGGTCCAGCGGTTCGGCCATTGTGATCCGGATGCTGCCCTGCAACACGTCGTCGTTGAAGAGCCTGTAGGTCGCGGTTTGCCGAAAGCCCGGCCCGTCATAGGCTGGGAACACCGCCGGATCCGCGGCGTGCGATTGCAGCAGGATGCGACCCTGCGCGTCGCGGACGATGTAGGTGAAAAACTCGTCGTGCTCGCGGATCGCTGCGAGGCGTTGGGTAACTCCATCAACATCGCGCCCGACGATATCCACGACGGCAAGCGGCAGCAGGCGCTGCGCTGTTTCCTGAAGCGCGGAGTCGAAGACCTCGTCCATTTCGTGCCGCAAGATCACGGCCGTCACAGAGGCGGCGGCGATCCACAGGACGGTCAGCAGAACGCCGAGGGACAACCCCAATCGGGCCTGAAGACTGCGCGGCAGACTCATGGAGCGCCCAGACGGTAGCCCATGCCGCGCTCGGTCTCGATGACGCCAGCGCCAAGCTTCTTCCGCAACCGGCTGACATGGACCTCGATCGTGTTGCTCTCGATCTCGGAATCAAAGGCATAGAGCTTTTCTTCAAGCTGCGCCTTCGACAGAAGCTGGCCGGGACGCGACAGGAATGCTTCGAACAGGGCCCATTCGCGGGCGGTCAACTGGATCGGCTTCCTGTCCCGGCGGATGCTGCGAGACGCAAGGTCGACATCCAGCGCGCCGTGGCTGATGATCGGGTTTGGATTGCCAGTATAGCGGCGCGCGACCGAGCCGATCCGGGCCGATAGTTCGGCAAGGTCGAATGGTTTCACGAGATAGTCGTCGGCGCCAGCGTTCAGCCCCTCTATCCGGTCCGAAACCTGGTCGAGCGCTGTCAGGATGATGACGGGCGTAACGTCGCCTCGATTGCGCAGACTCTTGAGAAATCCAATTCCCCGGCCATCGGGCAGCATGAGATCGAGCAGAATCAGATCGTAGGCCGCACTGGCCATCGCATCGCTTGCCGCATCAAGGCGCGTGACCCAGTCCACGGACTGGCCGTCCCCGGCGATCTGGTCGCGTACGGCGGCGCCCAGAACGGTGTCGTCCTCGATCAGCAGGATACGCATGATGTCTCAATTCCCTTGGTCCTGGTGAGACCTCTTGTCCGCTCAGGCTGACGCATAGCTGACGGCCGTGGGTGCCAAGCTTCAGGATCCCGTCAGCTTCGACGCGCATAGTCTGTTCAAGATGGCCGCAACCCGGAGTTTGCCCCATGAAGAAGACACTGACAATGCTCGCCTTTCTCGCGGCTCTTCCGGTAGGTGCCGCGCTTGCCGACGACGACTGTTTCGTGCCCATGGTCAACTGGCAGCCGCGGGAAGCGGTGGCACAACTTGTCGCGGACAACGGCTGGACCGTGCGCCGGATCAAGATCGACGATGGCTGCTACGAGATTGACGGCAGCGATGCTGACGGTCGCCGGATCGAGGCGACTGTTCACCCGCAGACCCTGCAAGTGATTGAACTCGAATACGTGGATGAGGATGAGGACTGAAACATCTGCGCATGGCGCGGCATCCGCTGCGCAAGGCGCTCAAGGCAGGGTCCGTGTCTGGGACCCCGTGATCCGGGTCTTTCACTGGGGGCTCGTGCAGGCTTTGCCGTTGCGTATTTAAGCGCCGAGGAGCTCGACACGGTTCATAAGGTAGCGGGCTACGTTGTGGCTGGCCTGGTTGCCTTCCGGTTGATCTGGGGCCTTGTCGGCAGCCGATACGCGCGCTTTGCCCAGCTCCTGCATGGGCCGTCGGAAACGATTGGCTATCTGGGTGACATGGAGCTTGGGAAGGAGCGCCGGTATCTTGGTCACAACCCCGCACGTGCTTCGATGATCGTTGCTTTGCTGCTTGCGCTGTCGGGCACCGCCTTCACCGGCTGGCTGATGGAAGAGCAGGGCCGTGTCGCGATGCTGCCCGATCTGCCGCAGATCGTTTCTCGGGCATTTGCCGATGAGCAAGGAGAGTATGAAGGCTATGGCGAGGGCGGCGAAGAAGGACTCGAAGAGGTGCATGAGGTGCTTGCCAACCTCACGCTTTTTCTGATCGCAGTGCATGTGGGCGGAGTGGTGCTGGCTTCTTTCCGTCATCACGAGAACCTTGCCCGATCCATGGTGACCGGCGACAAGCGTGCGCCCGGTCCCGACGATATCTCCTGACCGAAACCGCAAGACCGACTGTCCCTTCGCCCCCCCTTGGCCCTGCCGTCCCCGGCGAGGCCTTTTCGTTCCTGACGGCAAGCTGAAGCGGGAATCGCCATTCCGTCAGGAAGTCCTCAGGTGGTGGCCCCAGATTGATCCCAGCAGACGAAAGGAAACCTTGCCATGAAAAAAACCTTCACCCTTCTTGCCGCCACCACCGCGCTCACCGCCTCCATCGGGGTGCCGACATGGAGCGCCATAGGCAAAGCAGACGACACAATTGGCCAGCCTTTCGCGGCGGTTTTCGATGCGGGGCAAGACGCGCCACCGCTCGTTCTTGTCAGTGGCGACGATGATGACGACCGCGAATACCGGAATGGCTCGCGCTACGAAGATGGCGATGATGACGACTGCGACGATGAAGGTGACGATTTCGACGATTGCAGCGGCAACGCCCGCAACCCCGCCCCCGCTGGCACAGTAGCCCCGCCGCAGAAT
>JBBKVJ010000052.1:0-2728 GCA_037968375.1 Paracoccaceae bacterium
GGCGATCGGCAAGAATCTGGCCGATCTGGGAAACGGACAATGGGCCAATGCCGAGCTGATCCGGCTTCTGGAAGAGATCGTCCCCGACAGCTCGACCATGGAAGACTATGAGATCACGCCTGACTTTCCGCAGATCGGCAAGCGGACGGTTTGCCTGAACGCCCGCAAGATTTTCAGCGAGGGTAACAACACCAAGACCCTGCTCCTGGCCATGGAGGACGTGACCGAACGGCGCCGTTTGGAAGCCGAGCGTGATCGCGCCCTCGATCAGTCGAATCGCCTTTTAGATGAACTGAACCACCGCGTGATGAATTCGATGTCGATGATCGGCTCTGTGATCTCGATGGAAGGGCGATCCCTGAGCGACGACGAGTGCAAGGCGGCCTTCGTGCGGATGCGCAACCGCATCGAAGCCATCGGAACCCTCTACCGCATCCTCTCGCGCACGGCGGCGGTGGATAGCGTCAAGGCGGACGACTATCTGAGCGCAATCGTGCGCGAAACCGTGACAGCTATGGAAGCGTCGCCCGGCGCGATCGACCTTGATCTTTCGATCGACGATATTTTTCTGTCCACGCGGATCGCCGTGCCTCTGGGTCTGATCACCACCGAATTGGCAACGAACAGCCTGAAGTATGCATACATAGGGCGCGACAAAGGAAAACTCGGGTTACGCGTTGCCACCGGCGAGGACGGCGTCGAGCTCACGATCTGGGATGATGGTCCAGGCATCGACGAAAGCGCCCGTGTGGACTCGGGCCTTGGTCAGCTTCTGGTCGAGTCGTTCGTTCAACAGCTGGGCGGCGCGTTGAGCCGCACCAGCGGGAAGGACGGAACGCGGTACATTCTGGCAGTTCCGCATTCCGAGATTTTCCAACTGCAAGCCACACACCAATAGCCGACATTTGCCGCGACATTGGTAACCGGCAAATCGGGCTCAAAGCAGACTTGCCGCGGTGCGGCTTGCCACCATCACGTGCAATCTGCTGACTTCGGCGCTTCCGGCCTATTTTGTTGAAAAACTCGCGCTTGATCGAAGGGCGCCGCACTGATTCAATTCTGCCAATGGGCGGGAGGATTGGCGATGATGGGATCACGGCAGGAGGCGCAACCGGCGCTGTTCTACGAGTTCTCGCTTGAGGATCACGTCCCGCAAGACCACCTGCTTCGATCCATCGACCGGTTCGTGGATCTGTCCGCGATCCGTGCTTACCTCGCTGATTTCTACAGCCACACCGGCCGTCCCTCCGTCGATCCCGAGCTGCTGATCCGGATGCTGCTGGTCGGCTATTGCTTCGGCATCCGTTCGGAGCGGCGGCTGTGCGAAGAGGTGCATCTGAACCTGGCATATCGCTGGTTCTGCCGCCTTGACCTGAGTGACCGGGTCCCGGATCACTCGACGTTTTCGAAGAACAGACACGGCCGGTTCCGTGACAGCGAACTGCTACGCCACCTGTTCGAGACGACCGTCGCGCGGTGCATCGAAGAGGGCTTGGTCAGCGGCCAGCGCATGGCGGTGGATGCCAGCCTGATCGAGGCGGATGCGAACAAGCAGAACTCGACGCCGAAGGAGGACTGGGACGTCTCGCAGATTGATCCAGCCGATGCGCCCCGCGCGGTTCGCGAGTATCTGGACACACTGGACGAGGCCGCGTTCGGGGCCGCCAGCGAAGTGCAGCCCAAGTTCACGTCGCATTCCGACCCGGCCAGCCAGTGGACCGCGGCGCGCAAGGGGCCGGCGTTCTTCAGCTATTCCGACAACTACCTGATTGACACGGATCACGGGGTCATCGTCGATGTCGAGGCGACACGGTCGATCCGGCAGGCCGAGGTCGGCTCGACCAAGACCATGCTGGATCGGGTGAAGACCAGGTTCGACCTGCATCCCGAACGCCTGATCGCCGACACTGCGTATGGCACCGGGCCGATGCTGGGCTGGCTGGTCGAGCGCAAGATCGCACCGCACATCCCGGTCTTCGACAAGTCCGGACGTACCGACGGCACATGGAGCCGGGCGGACTTCGAGTGGGACGCCGAGAACGACCAATACATCTGCCCCGAGGGCCAGACACTGAAGCAGTTTCGCCGGAACTATTCCGACCCGAACCGGGGGCCAACCAGTGCAGGTCGGGCCAAATACCGTGCCCTGAAACTGACCTGCCAGGCCTGCCCGTCCAAGGCGAAATGCTGCCCGCAGGCAGATGCCAGATCGATCACCCGCGAAGAACACGAAGACGCCCGCCAGATTGCCCGAGACATCGCGAAGACAAAGCAATACGACATCTCCATGAAGCTCCGGAAGAAGGTCGAGATGCTCTTCGCGCACCTCAAGCGCATCCTCGGCCTCGGAAGGCTCCGACTGCGTGGCCCATGCGGCGCAAATGACGAATTCTTGCTCGCCGCCACCGCCCAAAACCTCCGCAAACTGGCCAAGCTCTTTCCCGCACCGCAGCAACCGCGAAACGCCTGAGAACAAAGGCGCACGCGCCGTGTTCACCGAGCATCTTTCTGCGATTGCGAGCGGGTCTTTTTCCACAGAATCGGCCGTCATTGCCCACTCTACAAGGCACACCTCTTGAAGATGCGCCGCGCCGCCGCATGGCCGCTCTGAGCCCAAACCTACCGACCTTAGGAAACACCCTGAATGGTCTCACCTGTACTTGCGCGAGTTTGCATTGAGCATATGTGTTGCCCAGTTCTCCACCGATCCAAATAGGTGCTATGAAGA
>JBBKVJ010000053.1:0-2978 GCA_037968375.1 Paracoccaceae bacterium
CACCTGACCGGCTACGATGGCATGACCATTGGCGAGTTGAAGAATTTCCGCCAATGGGGCTCGAAAACCGCAGGCCATCCGGAATACGGCCATGCCAAGGGCATCGAGACGACGACCGGCCCCCTGGGTCAGGGTCTGGCCAATGCCGTGGGCTTTGCGATGGCCGAAGAACGGATGCGCGCCGACTTCGGCGCCAAGATCGCGTCGCACCGCACCTGGGTGATCGCCGGTGACGGCTGCCTGATGGAGGGCATCAGCCACGAGGCCATCGGCCTTGCAGGGATGCAGCGGCTGAACAACCTGATCGTCCTGTGGGACAACAACGGCATTTCCATCGACGGCAAGGTCTCGCTGTCCGACTGCACCGATCAGCGCGCGCGCTTTGCGGCGGCGGGTTGGCAGGTGCTGCATTGCGACGGCCACAACCCCGAGGACATCGACCGCGCGTTGACGGCGGCCAAGGGCGCGTCGGGCCCGGTGATGGTCGATTGCAAGACCCATATCGGCTTTGGCTCGCCCAAAAAGCAGGATACCGCAGGCGCGCACGGCTCGCCGCTTGGCCCCGATGAGATCGCCAAGGTGCGCGAGATCTATGGCTGGCCGCATGCCGCCTTCACCATTCCCGGCGATGTCCAAAAGGCCTGGGCCAAGATCGGCCAGCGCGGCCAGGACGAGCGCAAGGCCTGGGAGGGTCGTCTTGCGGCGCTGTCGGACAAGAAGCGCGGCGAATTTCAGCGCCGGATGGCGGGCGAGGCGCCGAAACGCCTTGCCGCGACGATCCGCGCGCTCAAAAAGCAGATCAGCGAGGCCCGGCCCAAGGTGGCGACCCGCAAATCCTCGGAAATGGTGCTTGAGGTGATCAACCCGATCGCGCCCGAGATGCTGGGTGGCTCGGCCGACCTGACCGGATCGAACAACACCAAGACCGCCGATCTGGGCATTTTCTCGCCCGAGGATCGCAACGGCCGCTACGTCTATTATGGCATCCGCGAGCATGGCATGGCGGCGGCAATGAATGGCATGGCGCTGCATGGCGGGGTGAAACCCTATGGCGGCACGTTCCTGGTGTTCTCGGATTATGCCCGTGGCGCGATGCGTCTTTCGGCCCTGATCGGCCAGCCGGTGACCTATGTGCTGACCCATGATTCCATCGGTCTGGGCGAAGACGGCCCGACGCACCAGCCGGTCGAGCATCTGGCCGCCCTGCGCGCGATCCCCAACATGCGCGTGTTCCGCCCCGCCGATACGGTCGAGACCGCCGAGGCGTGGGAACTGGCGCTGACCGCCACCGACGCGCCGTCGGTTCTGGCGCTGACCCGGCAGAACCTGCCCACCGTGCGCACCGCGCACACGACCAAGAACCTGACCGCACAAGGCGCCTATGTGCTGGCCGAGGCCGAGGGCAAACGTCAGGCGATCCTGATGGCCACCGGTTCCGAGGTCGAGATTGCACTGGCGGCGCGCGAGGCGCTGCAGGCGATTGACATCGGTACCCGCGTCGTCTCGATGCCGTCGTGGGAGCTGTTCGAGATGCAGCCCGAGGCCTACCGCAAGCGGGTCTTGCCCGCCGGGCCGGTGCGCGTCGCCATCGAGGCCGGTGTGCGGTTCGGCTGGGATCGCTGGCTTGACGGCGAACGCGGGCGGCGCGGCAAGTCCGCTTTCGTCGGCATGGAGGGTTTTGGCGCCTCGGCCCCGGCGGAACGGTTGTTCGAGGAATTCGGGATCACGGCCGAGGCGGTGGTCGCCAAGGTGAAAGCCTTGCTCGGCCTCTGAGCCCGCCGAATGAAGCGCCCGCCCGGTGACAAAGGCGAAGCCCGCCGGGCAGCGGCTGACCGCCCCGTCACGCCGTAGGCGTGGCTATGGCACGACGGTCAGCCGCCGCTCTCGGTTCCGCTTGTCGCATGATTGCGTTTGGAGTGTCGGCTGATCTGCCTTGCGCGCACCCCAGCCCGGAACAGCGGCGCATATGCGCCGCCGGGGTCGCCATTAGCGCGCCATCGGTCCAAGCGGCAATGGCGACGCTGACCGCCCCCCGGCAGCCGCCAGGGTGACGTTGGTGCGACGATTGAAGTCGGGAGATACTCGGCCATCAGGCGATTACCACAGTCGTCGCGACGGCAACCCGCGGTCATCCGATGCCCTCTGCTGCGCCTAAATTTCCCCGATTGTAGCTCCTGACGCCGCGCGCGCCATGAACCACCCTGAGCGACCCTGAAACCCGATCCGCCGGTGCACGCCCGGTGCACAGGTTGTGCACACATTGTGCCGGTCACTTTTTCCACCGGATCAACGCGTTAACGATGATTCGCGAGGCGACGGCTGCACAGCCTACATCGTCGTGTTGATCGCCCCGCCATCCAGCAGGATATTCTGCCCGACGATGAACCCGGCATGTTGCGAACAGAGGAATGCGCACATCGCGCCGAACTCCTCCGGCCTGCCATAGCGCCGCGCCGGGATCGTCGCCTCGCGCTTGCGCTTGGCGTCCTCCAGCGAGGTTCCGTCGGCCTTGGCGACCCCGCCATCCAGCGAAACAGCGCGGTCGGTGGCGTGGATGCCGGGCAAAATGTTGTTGATTGTAACGCCCTTGGGCGCCACCTGCCGCGCCGTGCCTGCGACAAATCCGGTCAATCCGGTGCGCGCGGCATTCGACAATCCCAAGGCCGGGATCGGCGCCTTGACCGACCCTGAGGTGATGTTGACGACCCGGCCCCAGCCGCGCTCCATCATCCCCGGCAGGCAGGCTTGCATCAGGGCGATCGGCGTCAGCATGTTGCCATCGAGAGCGGCGATGAAATCATCGCGGCTCCAGTCGCTCCACACGCCCGGCGGCGGTCCACCCGCGTTTGTCACCAGGATATCGACATCGCCTGCCGCCTTCAGAACCGCCGCACGCCCCGCCTCGGTGGTGATATCCGCTGCAATCGCAGTGACTTGCACGCCATGTGCCGCACGGATCGCCGCCGCCGGGTGTGTGG
>JBBKVJ010000054.1:0-7022 GCA_037968375.1 Paracoccaceae bacterium
CTGCTGAACGGCGCGATCCTGGGCGCGGTCGCCTATGGCACGTATGAGCTGACCAGCTGGGCCGTGATGCGCGACTGGCACCCCGCCATCGTCGCCACCGATTGGGCCTGGGGCACCGCCGTCACCGCCGGGTCGGCTTGGGCAGGCGTGGCGATCACACGGGCGCTGGGGTTTCAGCCGGTCTGAGGCGCCGGCGCTGGCCTTGCGGGCCGCCGGGGCGCGGGTTATTGCCACGCCATGATCCTGTACGGTCTCAAGACCTGCGATACGTGTCGCAAGGCGATGAAGGCGCTGGCCGCGACGGGCGCTGCGCCGGACTTCCGGGACGTGCGCGCCCAGCCGCTGACCCCGCCCGAGATCACCCGCTTTCTGGACGCCTTCGGCGACCGGCTGATCAACCGCGCCTCGACCACCTGGCGCGGCCTGTCCGAGGTCGAACGCGCCACACCCCCCGAGGCTCTGCTGGCCGTCCATCCCGCCTTGATGAAACGTCCGGTGATCGACCGGGACGGCAATCTGACGCTGGGCTGGGACAAGCAGGTGCAGGCGGCACGTCTTCAATGAAAACGGCCCGCCGGATCAGCGGGCCGCGTTGTCTTTAGCGATTGAAATCAGAGCAGCTTCAACGCGCCTGCCGAAGACCGTCCGTCGCGGCCGTCCTCAAGCTCGTAGCTGATCTTCTGATCGTCGTTCAGCCCCCTCAGCCCGGCGCTTTCGACGGCCGAGATGTGCACGAACACATCCTTGCCGCCATCGTCGGGCGCGATAAAGCCGAAACCCTTGGTACTGTTGAACCACTTCACGGTGCCAGTGGGCATATCCCGTCTCTCCTTCGTCGGTATCCGCCCAGGCGACATGCCACGGGCAGAGCGGCCAGATCTTTCAGGCGTATCCGGCTGCCTTTGGTGAAGGAGGCGGTCCGAGAAAGTCCGATAACGCGCCGCCAAATTCTGCCGGATCGGCGAAAAATTTCAAGAGGGATGCGTGGGGCCTAGCGGAACCGCGCCAACGGCCTGTCGAGCGACAAAGGTCCGGCACCGCGCAGCGGGAAGATCGCTGGGGCGAAGACATCGACGGGGGCCTTGCACGGCGAGGCAACCGATCACCACCCGGCCAGCGCCGTCGATAACGTCCCGATTGTTCTGAGGCTTGCCGCAGACACCCGGTCAGGCTGGCGAATACGCCCGTGATCTGTCGCGCAGCCTTGCTGTTGTCGAAGGTCAGTCGCCATTCCCGGCGCAACGAACGGATGCTACTTCTGGGGCAGATCGCGGTCGAGTGGTTGACGAGAACTCTTGCGACTGCCGGGTAATTCGATGTCCTCGCAGGTGCCGACGGATACGATGATCCATGCATCGCCCTGATAATCAATCTTCGAAGATCCGGCCTTGGCCGTTCCCGGACTGTCGCCACCATCGTTTTCGCCTGTAAGCGCCACGCCGTAACATTTTTCCACTTCCTGCGCCTCAGCAGGGGCGGCAAAGTGGATAAAAAGTGCGGCGGCCAAGGCTGGAATCCAGTTTTCCATGTGGTGGGACATGACTTGTCTGCCTTTGAATGACGGTCGACGCTGCCGAAAGAGGACGACTACGGATTGTCTAGTCTATCACCCTTAACCAGCAACTCACAGGTCCGTGCAGCACGACCATGTGAGAGGCTGAAACATTTGACCTGGCGTCACTCCGGGCGGCTGATGGCGGCATGTCTGGCCGAGATATTGCAACGCGGCGATCAGCGAAGGTCCGGCGGAAGCGCTTCGTTTTCAAGGGTTTGCAATAGCGTATCCAGCGCCATTGTCTGGGTTTGCGTCGCGCCCAGACGTCGTACGGACACCGTGCGGTCGGCCACTTCGCGCTGCCCGATGGCCAGGATCACCGGCACCTTTCCAACAGAATGTTCGCGCACTTTGTAATTAATCTTCTCGTTCCGCAGGTCGGCTTCGGCACGCAGACCGCGTTCGCGCAGGGCCTCGGTCACCTCAGACACGTAAGCGTCGGCATCCGAGACGATCGATGCCACGACCACCTGACGCGGCGCCAGCCACAGCGGCATCTTGCCCGCGTAGTTCTCAATCAGGATGCCGATGAACCGCTCGAACGACCCCAGAATCGCTCGGTGCAGCATCACCGGCACATGCTTTTCACCGTCCGCGCCGATATAGCTGGCCCCCAACCGCCCGGGCACTTCGAAATCGGCCTGAAAGGTGCCGCATTGCCATTCGCGGCCAATCGCGTCGGTCAGCTTGAAATCCAGCTTTGGCCCGTAGAAGGCGCCTTCACCAGGGTCGACCTCAAAATCGTTGCGGACCGTCAGGATCGCCTTTTCCAGCGCCGCCTCGGCCTTGTCCCAGGTCTCATCGCTGCCGATGCGCACATCGGGGCGGGTCGACAGCTTGATGTCGAACTTTTCGAATCCGGTATCGCGGTAGATCGTCGACAGAAGCCCGATGAAATTCGCGCATTCCGCGCCCATCTGGTCTTCGGTGCAAAAGATATGCGCGTCGTCCTGGGTAAAGCCGCGCACCCGCATCAGCCCATGCAGCGCGCCATGCGCCTCATAGCGGTGGCATGATCCGAACTCGGCAAAGCGCAACGGCAGGTCGCGGTAGGATTTCATGCCCTGGTTGAAGACCTGCACATGGCAAGGGCAGTTCATCGGCTTCAACGCATTGACCCGCTTCTCATTCGCATGCTCTTCGTCGATTTCCGTGATGTACATGTTTTCACGGTATTTATCCCAGTGGCCCGACGCCTCCCACAGCTTGCGGTCCACCACTTGCGGCGTCCTGATCTCGCGGTAGCCTGCAGCGGTCAGGCGGCGGCGCATGTAATCTTCCAGCGCGCGGTAGATCGACCAGCCGTTCGGGTGCCAGAACACCATGCCCGGCGCCTCTTCCTGAAAGTGGAACAACTCCATCTCGCGGCCAAGCTTGCGGTGGTCGCGCTTTGCGGCCTCTTCCAGCATGTGCAGATGCGCCTTCAGGTCGTCGCGATTCCTGAAAGCGACACCGTAGATGCGCTGCAACTGCTTGTTCTTGGAATCCCCGCGCCAATAGGCACCCGCGACATTCATCAGCTTGAACGCATCGGCAGGCACTTGACCGGTGTGCTGCAGATGCGGGCCACGGCAAAGGTCCTGCCAATCGCCATGCCAGTACATCCGCAAGGGTTCATCGCCGGGGATCGCCTTGATCAGCTCGACCTTGAAGGGCTCGCCCTTGTCTTTGTAGTGCTGGATCGCGCGCGGACGGTCCCAGATTTCGGTGCGGACCGGGTCACGCGCATTGATGATCTCGCGCATCTTTTTCTCGATGGCGCCCAGGTCTTCAGGGGTGAACGGCGCGTCCCGGTCAAAGTCGTAATACCAGCCATGTTCGATAACCGGGCCGATGGTGACCTTTACGTCCGGCCACAATTCCTGCACCGCGCGGGCCATGATATGCGCCAGATCGTGGCGGATCAGTTCCAGTGCGGGCGCGTCATCGGCAAGCGTGTTGATGGCGATCGTGGCATCGGCCTGCAGCGGCCATTGCAGATCGTAATGCGCGCCATCGACCGTCGCCGAGATCGCCTTTTTGCCCAGCGATGTGGCGATCGCCGAGGCGACGTCGGCGGGCGTCACGCCTTGCGGAAAGCTGCGCGCGTTGCCATCGGGAAATGTCAGGGAAATATCGGCCATCGGGCCTGTCTCCTCGTCGGTTTGGCGCCTACGGAACGCCGGGTTGCGGGTATGTCGGGCGTGACATGCTCTGCGCGCGGGACGTTGTCAACAGGCTGGCAAGTGCTGCGGGCCGTGCTATTCCGGCACCGATGACCGAGACGAGCACATTTTCCGAACGCGTGTTTCAGGCGCTGACCGACAACGACACCGACACACCGCGCGACATGTCGGAAGCGGCGAGGCGGGTCGAGCCGGCAAGCTTTCTGCGCCATGTCGCGGCCCTGTCGCTGACCAAGACGGCGGACGGGTTGATCAACCCCAAACTGGTGCTGAGCTGGCTTTTGACGCAGGGCGGCGCCCCGGTTTGGGCGGTGGGCCTTCTGGTGCCGGTGCGCGAAGCGGGGGCGCTGTTGCCGCAGTTGTTCATCGCGGCACGGCTGGGCCGGCTGGCGCGGCGAAAATGGGCTTGGGCCGGGGGCAGTGCGATACAGGGGGTAATGGCACTGGCCATTGCGCTGGCTGCGGTCACGCTTGACGGTATCGCGCTGGGGCTGGCGGTTGTCGGCGGGCTGGCTGTGCTGGCGGTGGCGCGCAGCGTCTGTTCGGCGTCCTACAAGGATATTCTGGGCCGCACGGTCGACAAGGGGCGGCGCGGCACCGCCACCGGTCTGGCCGGATCGGTGTCGGCCGCTGCGGTGGTGGGCTTCGCGGCAGTGTTGATGAGCGGGATCAGCGGCCGGTTCGTCACCGTGGTGGTGGCGCTGGGCCTTGCGGGGGCGTTCTGGTGCCTTGCGGCGGCGGTCTTTGCACGGCTCGACGAGGAGGCGCAGCCGGGAGTTGCCAGCAACGACGGTATCGCCGCCGCGCTGGGCCAGCTGCGCTATCTGCGCGAGGATGCAGTGCTTTTGCGCTTTGTCTTCGTCCGTGGCCTCTTGACCGCGACAGCCCTCGCGCCGCCCTACATGGTGCTGCTGGGCGGCGAGGGGGCGTTCGGCGCGCTTGGCGCATTGCTTCTTGCCTCGGCCCTCGCCGCCTTGGTCAGCGCCTATGTCTGGGGCCGTCTGGCGGATCGCTCCAGCCGCAGGGTGCTGATCCTGTCGGGCATCGGCGGGGCCGTCTCGATGGCGGCGACCCTTGGCTTGACCGCGCTCGGCCAGATCGGCGCGGTCTGGGCGCTGCCGGTGGTCCTGTTCGCGCTGATGCTGGCCTATCAGGGCGTGCGGCTGGGGCGGTCGACCTATCTGGTCGACATGGCGCCGAAAGACCTGCGCGCCGCCTATACCTCGGTCGCCAATACGGTGATCGGTCTGATCTTGATTGCGGCGGGCGGGCTTGGCGCGCTGGCATCCTTTGCCGGGCCGGAGGTGGTTCTGGCGATTTTCGCGATGATGTCGGGGGCGGCGGCGCTGCTGGCGCGCGGTCTGCCGCCTGCGGGGGCGGAATAGGGCGGCGCGACCTTTCACTTCGCCCCCGGCCCGCGCTATAGCTGCCGCCGCGACGAGGGGACATGCATGACCGGACCGGACATTCTGACAACGCCCGAGGGGCGGCGGATTGCCTATCACCTGACCCCTGGCGAGGGCCCGGGTTTGGTGTTTCTGGGTGGTTTCCGGTCGGATATGGACGGCACCAAGGCGCTGCATCTGCAGGCCTGGGCCAAGGCACAGGGCCGCGCGTTCCTGCGGCTCGACTATTCCGGGCATGGCCAGTCAGAGGGCGATTTCCTTGACGGGTCCATCGGCGACTGGTTCGAGGATGCGCGTGCTGCCTTGGCGCTGACCGAGGGGCGTCAGGTTCTGGTCGGATCGTCGATGGGTGGCTGGATTGCGTTGCTGCTGGCGCGCGCGGTGCCGGATCGGATCGCCGGGATCGTGACCATCGCCGCCGCCCCCGATTTCACCGAGGACAGCATGTGGGCGGGCTTTGATGCGGATCAGCGCCGGATGCTGGAGGAGGCGGGGCAGGTGGCGCTGCCCTCGGACTATTCCGACGCGCCGTATGTCATCACGCGGCGGCTGATCGAGGAGGGGCGCGACCAGTTGGTGCTGCGCAGCGCCCTGCCGCTGCCGTTCCCGGTGCGGATGCTGCAAGGCACGGCGGATGCGGATGTCGAGATCTCGGTGGCGCTGCGCCTGCTGGACCACGCGACCGGCGACGACCTGCGTCTGGTGCTGGTGAAAGGTGCCGATCACCGGTTCTCGTCACCAGACTGCCTTTACCTTATCGAACATTGCGTCGCCGACGTCATCTTGCAGGTTCCGGCATGATGGTGCGCGCGGTCGGCAAGGCGCTGGGAAAGCTTATTCTTGCACTTTTCCTGTTATTCGGGGCGGCGTGGCTGTTGGCCCCCGTCGAGCCGGTAGATACCGAAATCTCGTTCCTGGAAAATGACCTGCCGCGCGATCTTGAAGGCTATCTCGCGCAATCTGAACAGCAGTTTTCCGACATCACACCGGGCACTGAAAAGCGCATCGTCTGGGCCGGCAAGGCCGGATCGAAGACCGACCTGTCGGTCATCTACCTGCACGGGTTTTCCGGCGCATCAGAAGAAATCCGACCTGTGCCCGATCTGGTGGCCAAGGCGCTGGGGGCCAATCTGTTCTTCACTCGCATGGCCGGACACGGGCGCGGCGGGGCCGCGATGAGCGAACCAGAGGCCGGCGACTGGATCGAAGATAGCGCCGAGGCACTGGCCATCGGGCGCGCCATCGGGCGCGAGGTGATCGTGATCTCGACCTCGACCGGCGGCACGTTGGCGGCGATTGCGGCGACAGACGCAGGCCAGATCGATCTGGTGCGCGGTATCGTCTTCATCTCGCCCAATTTCCGCGTGAACCATCCTGCCGCGCTGATCCTGACCGCGCCGTTCGGACGCCAGTGGGGCCCGCTTGTGGCGGGCGACGAGATCGCGTTCCAGCCAGTGAACGACGCACACGCGCGGTTTTGGACCTATCGCTTCCCCGCGTCGGCGGCTTTTCCACTGGGAGCCTTGGTAAAATATGCCCGCAGTCTGGATTACTCAGGCGTCACCACGCCTGCTTTTTTCATCTACTCCAACGACGACAAGGTCGTATCGCCCCGCGCGACCCGGCAGATTGCCGAACGCTGGGGCGGTGCGGTCGATATGTGGCAGGTCACCCTGCCGCCCGGCAGCGACCCCAATGCCCATATCCTTGCGGGCGATGTCCTGTCGCCCGGTAACACCGACGCTACCGTGCAGGCGATCCTGAGCTGGGAGGCGGGCCTGAACTGGGAGGCGGGCCTGTGATCGAACCGCTGATCCTTCTGCCCGCGATGATGTGCGATGCGCGGCTGTGGCGCGCCCAGGCCGAGGCGCTGGCCCATGACCGCGCGGTTATGAC
>JBBKVJ010000055.1:0-17110 GCA_037968375.1 Paracoccaceae bacterium
GCGCCGCACTGGGCGGCAGCGGCACGATCAGGGCGACAAGGGCGTCCTCGTCACCGGCTTCGAGCGCGACCTGGATCGCCTCGGACAGATCGGCGCCGTCGGGGTGCAGATCATCGGCATGCACTTCGGCTGGCTCTGCGGTCATGCGGTTTCCTTTCGGTGGTCCGATATGGTGATGGCCCGATGACCGCCTAGAACGACGGCGGCGTGCAGGCGCTGATGATTATGCAGTCTTCGGTTCCGGGGTTGCGGAACCGGTGCGGCGTCGTGCTGTCGAAGATATAGGCGTCGCCCGGGGCCAGCACGGCGGTTTCGGCGCCCACGGTCAGCTCGATCCGGCCAGAGACGACGATACCCGCCTCTTCGGCCTCGTGCGCATAGGGATCGGCCCCGGTATCGGCACCGGGCGCATAACGTTCGTGCAGCATCTGAATGCTGTTGCCGCCGGGTCCGACCTGGCGCAAGGATACGGTCTGCTGCGCCTCGGTCTGCGGACCAAAGACCTTGGCCGGGTTCAATTCACGCAACTCATCGGCGCGGTACACGAATTTCGGCGTGTCGGTATCGGGATCGGAAAAGAACTCGGACAGCGTCATCGGCATCGCATCCAGAATGCGTTTCAGTGATGAGATCGAGGGGCTGGACCGGTTCTGTTCGATCTGCGAGATCAGGCCGTTAGTCACGCCTGATTTCCGCGCCAGCTCGCGTTGCGACAGGCGCCGCGCGGTGCGCGCCGATTTCAGGCGGCTGCCGACGTCGAGATCCGCTTTGAAGTCTGGCTGGGGCATTGTCTCCATCCTCGGGCAATGGCGCGACGCCCGCTGTCGCGCTGAACGATAAGGGCGATCAATATTTTAAACAACCGTTGAGTATTCCGCTAATCATGGCTATGGATGGCGCTGGCGCGCCGAGTCGCGACCGCATGATTGATCCGCCCAGGGAGCCCCGAAATGTCCACCAACGCTGCCATCCTCTCGCGTCGCCAGGCCGCCGTTCCGCGCGGCCTCGTGACCGGTGCGCCGATGTTCGTCGAGCGCGCCGAGAACGGCGAGATCTGGGATGTCGAAGGCAACCGCTATCTCGATTTCGGGTCGGGCATCGCGGTCACCAACACCGGCCACCGACACCCCAAGGTGATGGCGGCTGTCGCCGCGCAATGCGAGAAATTCGCGCATATCGCGTTCCAGGTCGCGGGCTACGAGAATTATGTCGAACTGGCCGAGCGGTTGAACGCACTGGCGCCGATCAGCCATGCCAAGTCGATCTTCTTCACCACCGGCGCGGAGGCCACCGAGAATGCCGTCAAGATTGCCCGCAATCATACCGGCCGTCAGGGCGTCATCACCTTTACCGGCGCCTTTCATGGCCGCACCCAGCTGACGATGGCGATGACCGGCAAGGCCGTGCCGTACCGCACCCGCGGCACCCCGCCCGCCGTCGGCATCTATCACGTGCCGTTCCCGATCCCGCATCATGGCGTGACCGAAGAGGATGCGCTGAAGGCGCTCTACCACGTCTTCAAGGCCGATATCGGCCCCAAGGACGTGGCCGCCATCGTGATCGAGCCGGTGCAGGGAGAGGGCGGTTTCTATCAGACGCCCCTGCCCTTCATGCAGCGCCTGCGCGAGATTTGCGACGAGCATGGCATCTGTCTGGTCGCCGATGAGGTGCAGACCGGTTTTGCGCGAACCGGCAAGCTGTTTGCCATCGAACATTACGATATCGAGCCCGACCTGATCCCGATCGCCAAGGCGCTTGGCGGTGGTTTCCCGATCTCGGGCGTCATCGGCAAGGCCGAGATCATGGATGCCGCCGAACCGGGCGGGCTGGGTGGCACCTATGGCGGCAACCCGATCTCGGTGGCCGCAGCGCTGGCGGTCCTCGATATCATCGCCGAGGAAAAGCTGTGCGACCGCGCCAACCATCAGGGCGAGATTATGATCACGCGCCTCAAGGCGATGCGCAACTCGAACCGGCTGCGCCCGCTTGGCGATGTGCGCGGTCTGGGTGCCATGGTGGCGTTCGAGTTGGTCAAGCAACGCGGCGCGCACGACCCTGACGCCGAAGGCATCAAGCACGTCACCTCAACCGCGCTGGCAAACGGGTTGATCCTGTTGTCATGTGGCTATTACGGCAATACGATCCGAATTCTGGCACCGCTGACCATGAGCGATGCACATCTGAACGAAGGCCTCGACAAGCTGGAGATCGCACTCCGCGCATAGACGGCTGAAAACAGGGCGGTAACCGGGCATCGAAGAACCCGGTCGTCATCAAGCACCAACCAACTGGGAGTAGATGATTATGCTGAACATCAAAAGCCTGACACTCGCCGGCGCAATGTCGCTGGCCGCCGTCGGGGCAAACGCGCAAGAGCGCTTTATCACCATCGGCACGGGTGGCCAGACTGGCGTTTACTTCGTCGTCGGGCAGTCGATCTGCCGTCTGGTGAACCGCGGCACGCCCGAGCACAACCTGCGCTGCACCGCGCCCTCGACCGGCGGCTCGATCGCCAACATCAATGCCATCTCGGCGGGCGACATGGATATGGGCGTGGCCCAGTCCGACTGGCAGTACCACGCCTTCAACGGCACCTCCGAATTCGAAGGCAAGGGCGTCGACAACCTGCGCGCCGTCTTTTCGGTGCACGGCGAGCCCTTTACCGTGGTCGCGCGCGCTGACAGCGGCATCGAATCCTTCGAAGACCTCAAAGGCAAGCGCGTGAACGTCGGCAACCCCGGCTCGGGCCAGTTCGCCACGATGGAAGTGGTTCTTGATGCGATTGGCTGGACCATGGCCGACTTCGCGCTGGCGTCCGAGCTGAAGCCTGCCGAACAGGCCGCAGCCCTCGGCGACAACAAGGTTGACGCCATCGTCTACACCGTCGGCCACCCGAACGGTTCGATCCAGGAGGCAACCTCGACGGTCGAATCCAAGCTGGTGCCGGTGACCGGCGAGGCAATCGAAAAGCTGATCGCCGAGAATGATTACTACGCGGCTGCAACGATCCCCGGTGGCATGTATTCCGGCACCGATGCCGATGTGCAGACCTTCGGCGTGAAGGCAACGTTCGTGACCTCGGCCGACGTGCCCGACGATGTGGTCTACGAGGTGGTGAAAGCCGTCTTCGAAAACTTTGACCGGTTCAAAGGTCTGCACCCGGCATTTGCCAACCTGCAAGAGGCTGACATGATCAAGGATGGTCTGTCCGCGCCGCTGCATCCGGGTGCCGAGAAGTACTACAAGGAACGCGGCTGGATGTAGGTCCAGGCCTGCCCCGCGCGCGGCTGACGCGCGCGGGGACTTATAGTCAAAGCGCCTCAGGGGCGCACCGAAATACCCCGCGCCCCTGCACCATCGGACCAGTCCGAAGACAACGGCAGACCGGCCCGCAAAGGGCGGCAAAGGGGGATGACATGACGACCGGAAAAGATCAGCAGCAGGCTGCAGCGGTAGAGAACGCGGCCGCAGGCCGGGGTGGCCTCAGTCAGGCCGAGCTTGACGAGCTTGTCGCCTCGTCCGACACCGGCGCACGCGGCGCCACCGGCGCTGTCGGCAAGTTCCTGATGCTGGTCGCCCTTGCCTGGTCGTTGTTCCAGCTCTGGTTCGCCTCGCCGCTGCCGTTCATGTTCGGCTTTGGCGTCTTCAACGACACCGAAGCGCGCTCGATCCACCTTGCCTTCGCGATCTTCCTGGCTTTCGCGGCATTCCCCGCCTCGCGCACCAAGATACAACTTGGCCTCGGCGTCGCCGTGCCGTTGTTTCTGGGCGTCCTGTTTTTCCTGTCCGCCAAGGACGACACGCCGGTCTGGTGGATCCCGCTTATCGCATTGGCCGTGGCGGCGGCCGTAATCTTAGGCTCGCCCAAGGACAGGATCCCGCTTTGGGAATGGGCACTGGGCATCATCGGTGCAATCACAGCACTTTACCTTTATGTCTACTACCGCGAGATTTCATCCCGTGTCGGCGCGCCTATCACGCAAGATTTCGTGGTCGCCGTTGCCGGTATCCTGCTGCTCTTGGAGGCGACCCGCCGCGCCCTTGGCCCGGCGCTGATGATCGTGGCCTCGGTGTTCCTGATCTACACCGTGCTTGGGCCAAACATGCCCGACATCATCGCCCACAAGGGCAATAACCTCAGCGAGATCGTGAACCACCAGTGGATCACCACCGAAGGTGTCTTCGGCATCGCATTGGGTGTGTCCACCGGCTTTGTGTTCCTCTTCGTCCTCTTCGGATCGCTTCTCGATCGGGCTGGCGCGGGCAACTATTTCATCCAGGTCGCGTTCTCGCTGATGGGTCATATGAAGGGCGGGCCTGCCAAGGCCGCCGTGGTGTCGTCGGCAATGACCGGCCTGATCTCGGGCTCATCGATCGCCAACGTGGTCACCACCGGCACCTTCACGATTCCGTTGATGAAGAAGGTCGGCTTCTCGTCCGAAAAAGCTGGCGCGGTTGAAGTCGCCTCATCGGTCAACGGTCAGATCATGCCGCCCGTCATGGGTGCGGCTGCGTTTCTGATGGTCGAATATGTCGGCATCCCCTATTTCGACGTGGTCAAGCATGCCTTCCTGCCCGCCGTCATCAGCTACATAGCACTGGTCTACATCGTCCATCTGGAGGCTCTGAAGGCCGGGATGGAGGGGCTGCCGCGCGCCTATACGCCAAAGCCCATTGTGCAACGCCTGATCGGCATTGCCTTTACCATCGCGGCGATCTGCGCGATCTCGTTCGCGGTCTATTACGGCATGGGCTGGATCCGTCCCGCCTTCCCGGAAACCGCCGCTTATATCGTCTTTGTGTTCCTGACGGCGGTCTATGCGGGCCTTGTCTGGGTCGCCTCGCGAGAGGCACCGTTGAAGCTTGACGATCCGAACGCGCCGGTCACCGCACTGCCGCTGCCGGGGCCGACGATCCGCTCGGGCCTGCATTACATCCTGCCTGTCGTGGTACTGGTCTGGGCCCTGATGATCGACCGTCTGTCGCCCGGCCTCTCGGCCTTTTGGGCCACGGCATACATGATCTTCATCCTTCTGACCCAGCGGCCGCTGATGGCGTTCTTCCGGGGCGAAGGTGCACTGGCACGCGCCATCCACCAGGGCTGGAACGATCTGATCGACGGACTGGTCATCGGTGCGCGCAACATGATCGGCATCGGCATCGCCACGGCGACAGCCGGTATCATCGTCGGCTCGGTCAGCCAGACCGGTGTCGGATCGGCTTTGGCCGATGTCGTCGAGGTACTGTCGGGTGGCAACATCATGGCGATCCTGCTGCTGACGGCGGTGCTGTCGCTGATCCTCGGCATGGGCCTGCCGACCACGGCGAACTACATCGTCGTCTCGGCACTTCTGGCGCCGGTGATCGTCACCCTCGGTCAGCAAAACGGCCTGATCGTGCCCTTGATCGCGGTGCACCTTTTCGTCTTCTACTTCGGCATCATGGCCGACGTGACGCCACCCGTCGGTCTGGCAAGCTTCGCCGCCGCCGCTGTCTCGGGTGGCGATCCGATCAAGACCGGGGTCATCGCGTTCTTCTACAGCTTGCGCACCGCAGCACTGCCGTTTCTCTTCATCTTCAACACCGAGCTGCTGCTGATCAACGTCACCCTGACGCAGGGCATCTTCGTCTTCATCGTAGCTACCGTGGCAATGCTGCTATTCGCCGCCGCGACACAGGGCTGGTTCCTCGCCAAGAACCGGTTCTACGAGTCGATTGCCCTTCTGCTCATCGCTTTCACGCTGTTCCGTCCGGGCTTCTGGATGGACATGGTCGCACCGCCCTTTGCGGAAGAGGCGCCTGCCGAAATCGTCCAGGCCGCCGACGACACCGCGATTGGGGAAACTCTGCGGATCCGCGTGGCAGGCATGAACGATCTGGGCGACCCGATCGAATTCGTCGCGCTTCTGCCGATCACCGAAGGCACCACGGGCGCGGAAAAGCTTGAGGCCGCAGGGCTGACCTTCCGTCAGGACGGCGACAAGATGATTATCGACGATGTCGCCTTCGGCACCCCTGCCGCCGACGCCGGGTTCGACTGGGATCAGGAGGTGCTGCGCGTCCTGAAACCGGTGCCTGCGCCCAGCAAATACTGGATGTTCCTGCCTGCGCTTTTGCTGTTGGCAGCGGTCGTCTTCCTGCAGCGTGGACGCAATAGTGCTGCCACGCGGGAAACTGCGGCAGCATGAGCGGTTTGATCACGTCAAATGCGTTCATGGGTTGCGAACGGGGCGCCGTTAGTATCGATGGCCTGAATCCGGCCCACCGGTCGGAACTCATGGAGAATTTGACGTTATGACCCCTTTCGCAATCGCTGGCGTGCAGATGTATGTGAACGCGCTGCAATCCAATGTCGACGGCATGCTGCAGCGCCTCGATATCCTGATGGCGCGCTTTCCCTGGACGCAGATGGTGCTGTTCAGCGAACTGGCGCCGTTCGGCCCGCTGCACCGCTTTGCACAGCCGTTGTTGAACGATCAGGTGGTGCGGTTTCAGGAGGCCGCGCGCAAGCATCGCGTCTGGCTGATCCCCGGCTCGATGTTCGAGAAAACCCCCGAGGGGCTGATCTACAACACTTCGGTCGTGATCAACCCCGAGGGCGTGATCGTCACCAGCTACCGCAAGATGTTTCCGTTCCGCCCCTACGAGATCGAGGTCGAGGCGGGCACCGAGTTCTGTATCTTCGACGTGCCGGATGTCGGCCGCTTCGGCCTGTCGATCTGCTATGACATGTGGTTCCCCGAAACCACCCGCCAGCTGACCGCGCAGGGTGTCGAGGTGCTGTTGCATCCGGTCCTGACCGGCACCACCGACCGCGAGGCGGAACTTTCCATCGCGCGCGCCACGGCGGCGCAGTTCCAGTGCTACATCATCGACGTGAACGGCCTTGGCGCGGGTGGCAACGGCCGGTCCTGCGTGATCGACCCGTCGTCGACGGTGCTGCACCAGTCCGCGGGGCAAGAGGACATGTTCCCGATCGAGATCGACCTCGATCAGGTCCGCCGCCAACGCGAAACCGGCATGAAGGGCCTCGGTCAGGTCCTGAAAAGCTTTCGCGACCGGTCGGTCGATTTCTCGGTCTATGACCGGGCCAGCGGCACCGACGCCTATCTGCACACGCTGGGGCCGCTTGCCACACCCACCCAAGGCTCGCGCGCCGGCGTTGCGGTCGATTTCCGCGATACCAGCCTCGAAGGCCCGCAGCATCCTGAAGCACCGCAGTTCAAAGGCTCGGGCGAGCCGGCCGAACTGCTACGGGCCAAGACGATTACCGGGTGATGGCGGCACGTTCCGGCAATCCAGCCGGAACACGCGACGCCCCATCACCTGCATGCGACAGCAAGGAGGGACAGCGCGATGCAGTCCATGAGTGATTATTATTCCGCCGTGCAGTTGCGCACGGACCGGTGGAGCAGTCTGCGCGAGGCGCTGGAGCATCTCGCGCGGGACCGCGACGGCAAACATGCCAAGGCGACCCGCGACAAGATCACCAAGCTGTTCGAGATGCTGTCACCGATCGAGACCTACTGGGCGTTTCCCGGCATGGCCGCCTTCGACCATATGCGCCGCCAGTACGAACACGGCCTGATCGACGACGTCGCGTTCGCGGTCCGCCGCGCCAACCGGGCGCTGACCACTGGCGCCTACCGTCGCCGGCACATCCCCTTGGACCGCGATATCGCCGATGCCGACGAGCACGAAGACGAGGCGATGCTGTCGCCCGAAGCGCGGGCGCTGACCAAGCCCTATTTCGAGGTGCTGATCGTCGATGACGTTAACGAGCAGCAGGATCGCTGGCTGAGGGCCAACATGCACGCTCTGCGCCGTCCCGACGATGCGTTCCTCTACGAGGCCGTCGTCGTGCCCAGTCTGCAAGATGCGCTGATCGCGGTGCTGTTCAACCACAACATCCAGGCCATCGTGGTGCGCCCGGGCCTGCGGCTGGAAAGCGAGATGGAACTGCCGATCCTGACCCGCTACCTGAACCGCGCGGGCGGCATCGAAGGCATCGAAAGCATCCCGCCCGAAACCTACGGGCCAGAGCTTTGCCGCCTGATCGCCAAGGTCCGCCCCGAACTGGACGCCTATCTGATCACCGACCGCTCGGTGGAAGAAATCGCAGGCCTCGATCTGGGGATTTGCCGCCGGGTTTTCTACAATCAGGAAGACTTTACCGAACTGCACCTGAACATTTTGCGCGGCGTGCAGGCACGGTTCAAGACGCCGTTCTTTACCGCTCTCAAAGAATATTCCAAGCAGCCCACCGGTGTCTTCCACGCGATGCCGATCAGCCGCGGCAAGTCGATTTCGCGCTCGCACTGGATCCAGGACATGGGTGCGTTCTACGGACCGAACATCTTCATGGCCGAAACCTCGGCCACGTCGGGCGGGCTCGACAGCCTGTTGGAACCGCACGGGCCGATCAAAGAGGCGCAGGAACTGGCGTCGCGCGCTTTCGGGTCGAAACAGACGTTCTTTGCGACCAACGGCACCTCGACCTGCAACAAGGTCGTCGTGCAGGCCTTGGTGCGGCCCAGCGATATCGTTCTGGTCGACCGCGATTGCCACAAGTCGCACCATTACGGGATGGTGCTGGCCGGGGCCGAGGTCTGCTATCTCGACAGCTATCCCTTGAACGAGTACTCGATGTATGGCGCGGTGCCTTTGGTCGAGATCAAGCATCAGCTTCTGCGCCTGAAAGCGGCGGGCAAGCTGCACCGCGTGCGGATGCTGCTTTTGACCAACTGCACCTTCGACGGCATCGTCTACAACGTCGAGCGGGTGATGGAGGAATGCTTGGCGATCAAGCCCGACCTCGTGTTCCTTTGGGACGAGGCCTGGTTCGCCTTCGCCCGCTTTGGCCCGACCTACCGGCAACGCACGGGGATGAACGCGGCGACCAACCTGCGCGAAAAGTTCCGCTCCGAGGCGCATGCCAAGGCCTATGCCAAGCAGCAGGAAAAGCTGAAGGATGCCGATGACGCGACGCTTCTGAAAACCCGGCTGATCCCGCCGCCGAAATCCCGCGTGCGGGTCTACACGACGCAATCCACGCACAAGACGCTGACCTCGCTCCGGCAAGGTTCGATGATCCATGTCAACGATCAGGACTTCAAAGGCGAGGTCGAGCAGTCGTTCCACGAAGCCTACATGACGCATACCTCGACCAGCCCGAACTATCAGATCATCGCGTCTCTGGACGTGGGCCGCAGGCAGGTCGAACTGGAAGGCTTCGAGTTCGTGCAGCGTCAGGTCGAGGCGGCGATGTCGATGCGCCGCGCGATCTCGACCCACCCGTTGGTGCAGAAGTATTTCAAGGTGCTGACGGCGGGCGACATGATCCCCGAGCAGCACCGCGAAAGCGGGGTGACCAGCTACTACGACCCCGATCAGGGCTGGACCGATATCTGGAACTGCTGGGAGAAGGACGAATTCGCGCTGGACGCTACGCGGGTCACGGTGGCGGTCGGCGGCACCGGCTGGGACGGCGACACGTTCAAGACCCAGATCCTGATGGACAAATACGGCATCCAGATCAACAAGACTTCGCGTAACACGGTCCTCTTCATGACCAACATCGGCACCACGCGGTCGTCTGTCGCATACCTCATCGAAGTGCTGGTCGAGATCGCCAAGGAACTGGACGAGTTGCTGGACGATGCGTCCAAGATGGAGCGTCTGTCGTTCGACCGCCGGGTCAAGAACCTGATGGAAGACCTGCCGCCCTTGCCCGATTTCAGCCGCTTCCACGATGCCTTCTGCCCAGACCGCGAGACCGGCGAAGGCGATATTCGCTCGGCGTTCTTCATGAGCTATGATGAGAACAACTGCGACTATCTGGAACTGGACGGCTCGATCAAGCAAGCGATGGAGTCGGGCCGCGAAGTCGTCTCGGCCTCGTTCATCATCCCCTACCCGCCGGGCTTTCCGATCCTGGTGCCGGGGCAGGTCGTCAGCCAGGAGATTCTGGCCTTCATGCGGGCACTCGATGTCAGTGAGATTCACGGCTACCGCCCGGATCTGGGCCTGCGCGTCTTCACGCAAGACGCGCTCGACAATCAATCAACGAAGCGGCTTAAAATCGCTGCCGAATAATATAAGGGAGGCTAATATGCCGACGAAAGCACTGAACAACATTTCCGAAATCCGCCGGTTCTTTCACCGCAACGAAGACCCGGTCTATTTCATCTCCGCGACCAATTTCAATCTCTTAGGCATCGACGAGTGGTGCAAGAACTTCAAGTATATCTGCTATATCGACTGCTACGACGGCCGCCACCCGAACGTGTTCTGCCCGTCCGAGGCGCCGCATGCCGAGTTCCAGTCGATCGAGGATATCAACAACTACCTCCTGCAGCACAAGGAGGTGATCGACCTGATCAAGCGCCGCGGCGGCAAGCCCAAGTTCGTGTTCCTGATGTTCGACGAGGAAACCGAGCGGCTGTCGAAAGAGCTGGGCGCCGATGTCTGGTTCCCGAAGGCGAAACTGCGCACCTCGATGGACAACAAGATCGAAACCGTGCGCATCGGCAACAAGGCCGGTGTGCCGTCGGTGCCGAACGTGCTGGCCGAGGTCAAAAGCTACGATGACCTGCGAAAGACCTGCGAAAAGGGCGGCATCGGCCACGACCTGGTGCTGCAATCGGCGTTCGGCGATTCAGGCCACACCACGTTCTTCATCAAGTCCGAAGCCGATTTCCGCCGCCACGAGCACGAGATCATTGGCGAGGGCGAGATCAAGATCATGAAGCGGATCGATTGCCGGGGCTCGGCGATCGAGGCTTGCGCGACCGCCGAAGGCACGATCGTCGGCCCCCTGATGACCGAGCTTGTCGGCTTCAAGGATCTGACCCCCTATCGCGGCGGCTGGTGCGGCAACGAGATATTGTCAACCGCCTTCCCGCCCAAGGTTCGTCAGAAGGCCCGCGACCTGACCTTCAAGTTCGGCGAGCAACTGCGCAAAGAGGGTTATCGCGGCTATTTCGAACTCGATTTCCTGATCGACAAGAAATCCGGCGATATCTGGCTGGGCGAATTGAACCCGCGCATCACCGGTGCGTCTTCGATGACCAACCACGCGGCCTTCGCCCATGCCGACGCGCCCTTGTTCCTTTTTCACCTGCTGGAATTCTCAAAGAAGAAGTTCAAGCTGGACGTGGCCGAACTGAACAACCGCTGGGCCGACCCCGAGATGATCGACGGCTGGAGCCAGATGGTGATCAAGCACACCGAAGACGATGTCGATATCGTCACCCATGCGCCGGAATCGGGCATCTACAAGATGCTCGGGGATGGCCGTGTGTTGTTTGACCGCTTCGATTATCACCGGCGCGCGGTCGAGTCCGAGAACGAGGCGTTCTTCCTGCGCATTCTCAAGCCCGGCGATTACCGCTATGAAGGTGCCGACCTCGGCATCCTCGTCACCCGTGGCCGCTCGATGACGCAGAACTTTCAACTGAACGAACGCGCCAAGCGCTGGATCCACGGCATCAAGCAAAGCTTCGCCGCGCAGCCCTTGCCGGTGGCCGAGGCCGGACCCGCCGTGGCAGACCCGGCGTTCAAGATCATGTAGCGACGGCACAAGAAAGGCGCAGCCAAATGGAACTCCTCTGGCGCGCGGTCAGCGAGGCGGAACCCGGCCCGAAATGGGCCGGGCTTTTCCATGAATTCTGGCCCGATTACCACCGCTGGTGGACCCGCGAGGGACTGGACGCGCGGCCCACCTACTGGGAATCGTCCAAGGCGCTGGACACTCACATGCCGGAAATCGTGCCGCTGTATCAACAGCTCTGCGATCTGGCGGGCGGCGGCGATACGGCCTCGCGGTTCCTCAGCTTCTACTGTCCGCCGCCGTATCTGTCGGGCTGCAGTCAGGCGATCTGGCCCGGCGCCGAACCGATACTGGTGCGCAATTACGATTACGATCCGCGCGCCTTCGACCGACTTGTCCTGCACACCAACTGGCAGGGGCGCCGCGTGGTCGGCACCTCGGACGGGCTTTGGGGCCTCGTCGACGGGATGAACGACGCGGGCCTTGCGATCTCGCTGACCTTCGGCGGGCGGCGCGTGGTGGGCGACGGCTTTGGCGTGCCGCTGATCCTGCGCTATGTTCTGCAGACCTGCGAAACGGCGGAAGAGGCGGGCGCGGTGCTGGCCCGGGTGCCGACCCACATGAGCTATAACGTCACCGTGGTCGATGCCAAGCGCCAGTTCCTGACCGCCCTGATGGCACCCGACCGGCCGGCGCAAATCACCCATGCCGCCGTCGCCACCAACCATCAGGAGCGTGTCGAATGGGCCGCCCATGCGCGCTTTACCGCAACCGTCGAACGCGAGCGGTTCTTGCTGCAGCGCCTGACCCTGCATGTCGAGCCGGAAGAGAAATTCATCGGCGCCTTCCTGAAGCCACCCTTATATTCCACCGCATTCGATCAGGGTTTTGGCACGCTTTACACCGCCGTCTACCGCCCCCGCCTCGGCCAGATGGAACTGCGCTGGCCGCGCGCGATGTGGCCGCTGGACCTGCATAATTTCGTCGAGGACAGCCGGATGATCTATACCCCTGAAAACGTCAGGATCGCACAATGAGCCACGTCTTCCCGCGCCATTCCCGCAACCAGCCACCCATCGTCGCAGGCGGCGAGGGCTGCTATCTGATCGACACCACCGGCAAGCGCTATCTCGACGGATCGGGAGGTGCGGCGGTATCCTGCCTCGGTCACGGCGATGCAGAGGTGACCGCCGCGATCAAGGCACAGCTTGACCGGGTGGCGTTTGCGCATACCGGGTTCTTCACCTCGGAACCTGCCGAGGCCTTGGCCGATCTTCTGATCGAGCATGCGCCGCCGGGGATCGAGCGGGTCTATTTCGTCTCGGGCGGCTCCGAAGCGACCGAGGCCGCGATCAAGCTGGCACGGCAGTATTTCGTCGAGAAGGGCGAGCCGAAACGCGGCCGTCTGATCGCCCGCAAGCAAAGCTATCACGGCAACACCATCGGCGCGCTGTCGGCGGGCGGCAACGAATGGCGCCGGGCGCAGTTCGCGCCGCTGCTGCTGGACGTCAGCCATATCGACCCGTGCTTTGACTACCGCCACCGGCTGCCAGACGAGACGCCCGAAGCCTACGGTCTTCGCGCCGCGCAGGCGCTCGAGGATGAAATCCTCCGCCTCGGCCCCGAAACGGTGATGGCCTTCATGGCCGAACCGGTGGTCGGCGCCACATCCGGCGCGGTGCCGCCCGCACCGGGCTATTTCAAGCACATCCGCGAGATTTGCGACCGGTATGGCGTCCTCTTGATCCTCGACGAGGTTATGTGCGGCATGGGCCGCACCGGCACGCTGTTTGCCTGCGAGCAGGATGACGTCGCCCCCGATATCGTCTGTATCGCCAAGGGTCGCGGTGCGGGGTATCAGCCGATCGGCGCGATGCTGTGCTCGGGTACCATCTACGATGCCATCGCTGGCGGCAGCGGTTTTTTCCAGCACGGCCACACCTATATCGGCCACCCCACCGCCACTGCGGCGGGGCTGGCCGTGGTGCAGGCGATCCTCGGGCGAAACCTTCTGCCGCGTGTTCAGGCGCAGGGTGAGAAACTTGCCGCCAGCCTGACCGATCGTTTCGGCCAGCACCCGCATGTCGGCGACATTCGGGGGCGCGGCCTTTTTCGCGGCATCGAGCTGGTCGCTGATCGCGAAACCAAGGCGCCGTTCGACCGCGCGCGTGGTATCGCCGCCAAGCTGAAGGCCGCGACGTTCGAGGCCGGGTTGATCTGCTACCCGATGGCCGGCACCATCGATGGCGCTTTGGGCGATCACATCCTGCTGGCCCCGCCCTTCATCATCGAGGATGCGCAGATCGAAGAGCTGACCGACAAGCTGGAGACCGCGATGCGGTCGGTGCTGGCAGCCTGACGGGGGCCGGGCGTTTGCGAAAAATACTGAAACCCGGCATCTCACGGCGGCGCGCATGACCAAGAAACCCAACATCCTGATCCTGATCGTCGACCAGTTGAACGGCAGGCTGTTCCCCGACGGCCCCGCCGACTGGCTCCACGCGCCGAACCTGAAACGTCTTGCCGCCCGCTCGGTTCGCTTCGCCAATGCCTATACCGGCTCGCCCCTGTGCGCGCCCGGCCGCGCCAGCTTTATGTCGGGGCAACTACCCTCGCGCACCCGGGTCTATGACAATGCCGCCGAGTTTGCATCGGATATCCCGACCTATGCGCATCACCTGCGCCGCGCGGGCTATCAGACCTGTCTGTCGGGCAAGATGCATTTTGTTGGCCCCGATCAGATGCACGGGCTGGAGGAGCGCCTGACCACCGACATCTACCCCGCCGATTTCGGCTGGACCCCGGACTATCGCAAACCGGGGACGCGGATCGGCTGGTGGTATCACAACCTCGGCTCGGTGACCGGCGCGGGCGTTGCCGAGATCACCAATCAGCTGGAATATGACGACGACGTGGCGCATCAGGCGATGCAAAAACTTTACGACCTGTCGCGTGGCGGCGATGACCGGCCCTGGTGCCTGACGGTCAGCTTTACCCATCCGCATGATCCTTATGTGGCGCGGCGGAAATACTGGGACCTCTACGAGGATTGCGCGCATCTCATGCCGCCGGGCGAAGCGATCCCCTATGACGATCAGGACCCACATTCGAAACGCCTGATGGATGCCTGCGACTGGCGCGCCTTTGATATCTCGGATGATCAGATCGCCCGCGCGCGGCGCGGCTACTTTGCCAATATCAGCTATATCGACGACAAGATCGGCGAGGTTCTGGCCACGCTGGAGGCGACCCGGCAAGAGGCCATAGTGGTCTTCGTCTCCGACCACGGCGACATGCTGGGCGAGCGGGGGCTGTGGTTCAAGATGAACTTCTTCGACGGCTCAGCGCGGGTGCCGCTGATGATCGCAGCACCTGGGCTGGCGCCACGGCTGGAGACCACGCCGGTTTCCTCGATCGATCTGACGCCGACGCTTTGTGACATTGCCGGAATATCGATGGACGAGGTCATGCCCTGGACCGATGGCGAAAGCCTGATGGCGCTGGCGGGAGGCGGCGAGAGGACCGCTCCTGTGGCGATGGAGTATGCCGCCGAGGGCAGCAGTGCGCCATTGGTATGCCTGCGGTATTGCAAGTGGAAATACATCCGCTGCGATCTTGACCCCGAGATGCTGTTCGACCTCAAGGCCGACCCGGGCGAGCGGGTGAACCTGGCGGGGGATCCGGACCATGCCGGAACGCTGAATTCGCTGCGGGCGAAAGCGCAAGCGCGGTGGGATCTGGGGCGGTTTGATGCCGCTGTCAGGGAAAGCCAAGCGCGGCGCTGGGTGGTGTATGACGCGCTGCGGAATGGCAGTTATTATCCGTGGGATTATCAGCCGCTGAGGGATGCCTCCGAGCGGTATATGAGAAACCATATGGACCTCAACGTGCTGGAGGAGTCGAAGCGGTTTCCGCGGGGGGAGTGAGGATGCCCGGCCTCAGACCTTCGGGTCGGGGTTCTCGGTATGGCCGTCGACGGCGATGATCTGACCGGAGACGCGCCTGCCGCCTTCGGAGGCCAGAAACACCGCCATCGCGGCCACGTCCGAAGCCTCGACGAAGCAGCGCATCGAGGTGCCCGAGGCATAGCCCTTGTAGATCGCGTCGCGGGTGGTGCCTTTCAGCGCCGCCTCTTTCGCCAGCACGCGTTCCATCCTTGGGCCTTCGACCGAACCGGGGCAGATCGAGTTGGCGCGGATGCCGAAGGGGCCAAGCTCCATCGCGACGGACTTCATCAGGCCGTTCACCGCCCATTTTGCCGCTGCATAGGGGGTGCGGTTCGGGTAGCCGAAGAGGCCTGCGGTGGAGGAGGTATAGATGATCGCGCCCGCGCCTTGCGCCTTCATCACCGGGGCCACCGCGCGGGTGGCGAAGAAGGCGCCTTCGAGGTTCACGGCAAGGCAGGCACGGAAACCCTCGGTCGGCATATCCTCGACCTTGGCGGTCGGCCCGGCAATACCGGCGTTGGCGCACAGGACATCGACGCCGCCCCAGTCGCGGGCCAGATCGGCGACAAGTGCTGCAACGCTCGCCTCGTCAGTCACGTCGACCACCTCGGCGCGCCAGTCGCCGGGACAGGCCGCCAGAGCATCCGTGTCAATATCGGTCACGCAGACCTGCGCACCGCTTTCCGCGAAGGTTTGCGCCATCGCACGGCCGATGCCGCTGGCGCCTGCGGTGATGAGGACGCGCTGCGCGGTGGGCATGATCTAAACCTCGTTGTCCTGGCCAAAGCGCACCAGTACGGCGCCGATACGGGTTGCCTCGAGGGTGAGGTCATGCGCGGCGGCCGTGTCTTCTGGACGGAACTCGGCGGCGATGGGGTGCTGCAGAGCGTCTTCGGACAGCCAGTTCGACAGATCGACCTCACCGGCGCGGCGCGGCGCCTCGGGCAGTTTGTAGACCAGAACCATGCGCAAAGTCTGGGCGGCGAACATCATCGGGTAGAACGGCAGAACCGGCTCGGGCGTGGCCATCGAGCCATAGGCGGCGATGGTGCCGTTGTCCTTCAGGACCTTGCGGGTGACCTCAAGGTTGCCGCCGAATTCGACCTCGACGATGCGGTCGACACCGCGCCCGTCACTGGCTGCCAGGATCGCCCCGGCGGCGTCCTCGGTGCGGTAGTTCACGACATGCGTGGCCCCCATCGCCGTGGCATGGGCTGCCTTTTCCGGGCCGCTGACGGTGGCGATCACACTGCGAGCGCCACCAAGACGCGCCATCTGCACGGCGTAGGCACCGACCGATCCCGCGCCGCCGGTGACCAGCACGTCGAGACCCGCAACCGGGCCGTCCGAGGACAGGCAGCGATGCGCAGTCATCGCCGGAATGCCGAGGCATGCGCCCGAGGCGTAGCTGGCGTTGTCGGGCAGGGTTACGGCCTGTGCAGCAGGCAGGGCGATGTAATCGGAGCAGG
Organism: Paracoccaceae bacterium; assembly: GCA_037968375.1. Taxonomy (GTDB): domain Bacteria; phylum Pseudomonadota; class Alphaproteobacteria; order Rhodobacterales; family Rhodobacteraceae; genus CANNFR01. The sequence goes on from JBBKVJ010000055.1 coordinate 16,968, forward strand.
TGCCCGAGGCGCGCCCGAAGGCAGCGTTCCAGAGCCAAACACGGCTGCCGATGCGGGTTTCATCGACGCCCGCACCCACGGCGATGATCCGCCCCGCGCCGTCGCTGTGCGGGATCGCGCGGGGCGGATCATCGCCGTGGGTG
>JBBKVJ010000056.1:0-4166 GCA_037968375.1 Paracoccaceae bacterium
CGGCCCAGAGCTGCCGCTCGTGCGACCATCGCGTTGCTGCGCTGCGGCCCGTAAAAGGAGACATTCGCCGCGCCTGCCAAATCAGGTGATCCGCGGCTTCACCAAGAGATCTGCACCCCCAGCATCCATATCCCCATGCCCAGCATAATCAGGTTCTCGGTCAACGAGATGAACCCGAGGGGCACGTTCGATCCGCCCCCGACGCAGGCGCATTTGAGGTCGCGCTTGTCGATGTAGACGGCCTTGATGACGCTCACCGCACCGACGGTGCCGATGAAGATGCCGACGGGCGCCACCAGCCAGATCAGCGGGCTTATCGCGCCGATCAGGGCCATCATGCCGACGCCCGCGTAGAGTTCGAGGAACGGATAGGCATAGCCGTAGGGCACATATCGGCGCGCCAGCAGGTCGTAGCCGAGGAAGCCGTTCACGAAGCCGCCGACATCCTGAAGCTTCTGGATCGCCAAGGCGACCATGGAAATGGCGAAGAACCACTTGAGGAAAGTCGGGGCCGGGAAGCCCTCGTAGAGATTGAACACGATGGCCAGTGCCATTAGCGCTGTCGCGCCGAAGATCGCGATTACGGGGCGATAGGTCGTTTCGTCCTTGCCCAACACCTTCTGACCAAAGTGTTTCTTCAGGTCGGTGTAGCCGCCGACCCGGTCTCCGTCGATGAAGGTCTGCGGCGTGGTCTTGACGTCATGGGCGGCGCGGAAGGCGTCGACCTCGTCCCGCGTCGTCAGCAGGTTGTCGTCGACCTTGAACCCCTTGCGTTTGAGCAGGGATTTCGATTTCAGTCCGAACGGACAGAGGTGACCCGGCATCGCCATGCGGTAAAGCGAAGCGGTTTTTTCCGCCCCCTTGCTCTTGTCGCGGGCCTGCTCGGGGCCGTCGATCTCGTGATAGGTGTCGGTTGCGGTCATTTCGACGCTCCTCTTGTCTTGGGTCCGGTCACTCAGACGTATTGCGCGGCGTTCCGGGAGCGGCGTCGCCGTTGGCCTCGATATCTGCGATATAGCGCTTCATCTCGGCGATCTCGCCGCGCTGCGCCTCGATGATGGCATCGGCCAAGGCGCGGACCCGCGGGTCGGAGATATCGGCACGCTCGCTGGTCAGGATGGCGATCGAATGGTGCGGGATCATCGCCCGCATCCAGGCTAGGTCTTCGACAGTCTGCTGGCTGCGCACCAGCCATAGCGACAGCGCGAAGGCCACGGCAGCGCCAGCGAAGATCGCGAAATTCACCCGGCGGTTGGAATACATGCCCAGCATGAAGGCCAGCATGATGATCGCCATCACGGCGCCCATGTAGAGCGCCATCCACATTCGCGTTTGCGAGAAGAAGATGTGATCCAGCGCGTAGGTGTTCAGATACATCAACCCGTACATCACCACCGTCGAGGTCGCGATCATCGCAAAAAATCGTCCGTATCCCATCTTTCCTGTCCCTTCCAGCTCGTCTTTTTCCGGGTCCCATTCCATGATCGCGCCAGAAAAACGTGGCCACCGAATATACCTCCTCGGGTAAAAGGAACCAATCTGGCGACGATTGGTTCCATCGCGGCCCTGTTCAGGAGGCGTAGATGAAGGAAAACAAGCAGAAGACCCTGGACAGGCTGGCGCGGCTGGAAGGCCAGGTCCGCAGCATTCCCAAAATGGTGCAGGACGACCGCTATTGCGTCGCTAAAAGGATTATCTTTGCGGCTATTGCCGGGATTTCCAGCAGCTGTACGTAATCACGGCACCGTCTTTTCATTACCGACGCGGCGGACTTGCGTGTAGTAAAATCCGTGAACGCCACACTGGCGACAGACCATAAGATACCGGGAGTTGATCATGCGCTTTTGGACAGCAATATGCCTGATCCTGGTTCTGTCCGCAGTCGGGCTTACCTATGAAATCGCCGCCGGACGGGTGCTCGCGCCGTTCTTCGGGACGTCGCTTCTGACATGGACGGCGGTTATTGCCACTGTATTGGCAGGCTTCGCGCTCGGCAGCGCCCTTGGCGGCCTCATGGCCGAGCGAGGGTCTCGCGTTGCAGTGCGCTTCGTGCGTGCAGCGCTCGTCGCGACAGCGGTCTTGGCTGCGCTGTCGCCCACGTTGCTGGGCTTGCTTTACGCGTGGGGTGCGCGCGGGACGAATGGAATGCTGCTCAGCGTGTTCGTGGCCTTCTTCCCCACATCCGTGCTGGTCAGCGCCCCTTCGCCTTTCCTTGCCAAGCTCGCCGTGGAGGCACGGCCAGGACGGGAAGGATCATCTCTCGGGCTTGTTCTTGCGGCAGGCTCACTGGGCGCGATCTTCGGTGCGATCCTCGGCGGCTTTGTCGCCCTGCCACTTGTCGGATCGGTGGCCACCTTCGCCGGATGCGGTGCGGTCGCACTGCTGTGCGTGCCGTTCGTGCGCCAAGGTGAAGGTGGCGACGGGGGAGCGACGGGCGGGCGCGCTCCGGAGACGGTTTCCCTCGCGCCGCTCCTGCCGGTCGCGCTCCTTGTGGCTGCGAGCGCGGCCATCGGACCGGTCTGCCGGTACGAGTCCGGGCTCTCCTGCATCGACGTCTCACGGAGGGGCGGCGCCATTCATCTTTATTCCGATCGCACCCGGCAAGCGGCAGAAAGGATGGTGCGGGATGACATGCAGGACGAGGCGGAGCGCGACCTCGTGATGCCGTACACGCAGTGGGTCTGGAGGCGCATGGACGAGGACCTCGGCCCGTCGTCTTCGGTGCTGTTCATCGGCGGTGGCGGGTATACCTTGCCGACGACGCTTCTGTCATCTCGTCCCGAAGCGCGTGCGGTCGCGGTCGAGATCGATCCGCTCATCACGGAGGTTGTGCGCCAGCACATGCCCCGGGCAAGGGAAATGATCGAGCAAACCGGCTACGACGCAAGACCCGATGCCCCGCCGGACGCGATGGATGCCGGTAGGCTCGGCATCGTCCACGCGGACGGACGGGTTTATCTGAATGAAACCGACCGCCGGTTCGACGCGGCCGTGATGGACGCTTTTTCGTCGAGCTCGGTTCCGGCGCATCTTGTCACGCTCGAGACCTACGAACGCCTCAGGGAAATCGTAAGTGGTCCGGTCTACGTCAATCTGATCGATGTGCCCGATGGCCCGCTTGCACGGGGGACCCACGCTATCCTGAGCACGCTTTATCCGCACGTCGTGGCGGTTCAGGGGCCCGTCTTCCCCAGTGGCCGCGGAAATATCCTGCTGGCCGCCTCCGGCGTGCCGCTCGCGACCCTGAATGCGCTGCCTGACGGCTACGAGCGCACCCGCATTACACCCGCCCGCGCCTTCACCGACGACAGAGGTTGGGTCGGCCACTGATAAGGCATTTCCGCCTACCGCCCAAAGTTCCCGAGTCCACTCGCGGCCCAGACCTGCCGTTCACTTCATAGGTCGGCGCTATGGGGCATCTTTCGCATTGCTGCCATTGGTGCACCGCGCAGCATTCTTACAGCTTCGCCGCAGGTCAACGGACGAAGCCAATCCCGTGCCCCGCCAAATCCAGGGCGGGAATCGTGCGATTTTCCGTTATTTCCTATGCTCCTGCAGCCCGAGTTCAGCCCACATCCAGCCAAAGTCATACTCGCCGATCGCGGCATCATCATGTTGGGCGCTCCGGTTCTCAAGCAGCTTCAGCCACTCCAGCACCTTCTCGCGGCCAACCGCGCTACGCACAGCCTGGCGCGGCGACTTGCCACCCAAGGCGGGCAACGGCGCATCCAACGTCTCGCGATAGTGCGTGTCCATATAGTCGTGAGTAATCTGCCGAGCGATCTGCGGTGGAATCTCGTCTGCGGCCTCCTTCGGCCGCTCGGGGCGCTCCTCGGCCATCATCTGTTCGACGGTGCGGATCGTGGTCAAAGGTTGCTTCAGGCGTTCCCCCGCAGCCTCTGTCACCAATGCTTCGACCTTCGCCGCGCGCGCAGCTGAGTTTACCGTGACCATCAGCGACTTGCCCTTTAGCTCGAGAGACCCCAGCACTGTGCCACCCGTCATCCGTGAATCCAGCATCATGCCACTCGCCGGTTTGCGCGGGCGGCTTCGATGTGGCGAAAGCCAGTTCCAGAAACGCGGTCCCTCGGGAAAGAAGTTTTTGACCCTGTCCAGACAAGCGGCGACGTCCTCCTGCGTCACGCCTGCTGCAAACGGAAACCGCA
>JBBKVJ010000057.1:0-3581 GCA_037968375.1 Paracoccaceae bacterium
AATAACCGCCCGCACCCGCGCGGGGCGCGTTCAGCTCGGACTGAATCTGATCGGCGAGCGCGCGGAGCGCTGCGTCGACCTTGGCATCGCCAGTCAGCGGCCCTGCAGCAGCCAGCCGCAGTCGCCGCGGCCTGCCCTGTTTGATGGCATCGGCAAGCGACGCAGGCAATAATCCCGCCGCCGCGCAGGCCCGGCCCCAGGCCAGCGCCAGCGGGTGTCGCGGCACATCGGTTTCCTTGCACCAGGTGTGCTCGAACAGCGTCATGATGTAGTCCAGCACAGCGCGTTCGGGATGCCGTCTGTCGGTCATGTAGGGCGAGCGGAAAACATCCGTCACCAGTTCATATGACGGCCAATAGCCCAGCACACCCTCATCCTCGACCTCGCGCATCACCTCGTCGATCGCCACCCGCAGCACCGCTTTGGAAACCGAATTGGCGCTGATGCAGGACTTGTCGCGGAACGTCGCGATCAGCGGGATCGGCGACAGGGTGAACAGAATTTTAGCGTCGGGGCGATGCTTGCGGATCAGCCGGTAGATCGCCAGGAGGTTGTCCTTGTTTTCCTCGACCGAAGACACCCGGAACCGGTGCCGTTCGGGATCATAGGCATCCTTGGGGATGGTCCGCCAGAACACTTCGCCGGTCGGTTCGTCGTACCAGACCTCGGACAGGCCGAAGGTCAGGATGAAGAAATCGGTGGTATCGAAGATGCGCTTGGTTTCCGCCTGAATCTCGGGATCATAGCCATATTCTTCGGCCTCGTAGCCATGCCACAAAGGCTCGTCGAAGCGGCGGTTCTCCCAGGCCCATTCAAACTGCTGGCGGATCACGAACGAATTCACCATGCCTTCACCGCAGGTCACGACATAGGACTTCTTGGCATCTTCGGCTTTATTCAAGACCCGGAAATTGCGCCGCGACAGCCATTCCGAGATGTTGGCGGCAAAGCAGCTGCCAAAGGCGGTGACCTGGGTGTCAGCGCCGATCACCGGGGCCGGCGGGGTCCATCCGTGCAGCACGAATTTCTGCGCCGCGTCGGCAGTCAGGATCTGTGCAAGCGTGGGATTGAAATTGGTGTGCTCGCCGCGAAACCAGGTGCGAAACTCGCGCGAGTTCTTGGTGGTTTGCTGAAACGGCAACTGCTGCGTGCCGGTCTTGGTGCGATGCAGGATTTTCCGTTTCGGCTGGGCCGCATCCTTTTCAGGTTTTGTGGGCGCCTTGGCGGCACTGGCCTTTGGTTTGGAAGCGCTATCCTTGCTGGCCGGTACTTTTCCGGATGTCTTGCTGACCATCGTCCGCTCCCTGCCTGCCACGTTGCCGGTCCGGTTTCGGGCGGCCGATCCGCGGCAACTATAAGGGCGCGAAGGTTGCAGAAGCAACAACCTGCCCGTCCAGGCGCTGTATCTTCGGCCGGGCCCGGAATTTGCGCGCGCAGGCGCTTGACGCCGCCGGGGGCGGTGCGTATTACGCGCTGGCGTTCGGGTGACTTGGCCTGTGCGTTATGCGCGGTTGTAGCTCAGTTGGTTAGAGTACCGGCCTGTCACGCCGGGGGTCGCGGGTTCGAGTCCCGTCAACCGCGCCACTGCCTTTCTCCATTCCATCGGATTCGAAGGTCGTGGCCACGCCGCTGTCAGTGCCGCGCCCGAACCTTCCAGCCCATTGCCAGATTTCTGCACGCCACGTCCGCCGGCCAATCGACGATGCGCCGTGCCAGCCGCAGTCGATCGCCCTGCGGCGTATAGCGCAGGTAGATCGGTTTCCAACCCATTGCGAGGCCTGTCAGGTTGCGCGAATTGACCTGGCCGCAGACCGCCCAGCCACCGTCGGACAGGCGAAAGGCACCGATTCGGCGGAAGTTGGCGGTGTGCGGCGCCCCAAGCGAATCCCGCACCAGCGCTTTGGATGTGTCGGCCAGCCCGGCAGGCAGGTCCGCAGGCGATCCCGTCACTCCGGCCATGGCGCCAAGTGGCGCAAAGGCGAGCCAACAGGCGATTATGAGGGCAGGGCGCATGAAAACGGCCTCCGAACTGGGAGGCCGAAAATCGCGCGGTAAGGTTAACGAAGTGTTGACGCGGCGGGTGCGGGGCGGAACCGCCGCCGCGTCACCTGCGGCTCAGCCGCCCCAGTTGCGGACCGGGCCGCAATCCATATGGACGAAATTCGACCGCGAATATTTGCCGACACCGCCTGCCGAACACGCCGACGCCGCGCGCGCCATCTGACTGACCGACCGCGAGGCAAGCCGCAGATCCGCAGCCTGGCCTTGCATGTGCAGCGAGTTGCGCGCCACGCCGCGCGACTTCGACCGCAGCATCGCATTGGTCTCGGGTGACCGGTAGCCGGACAACAGCATGTAGGGTTCGTTGACGTCCAGAAGCCGGTGCGAGGCCGCCATGATGTCGACGGTGCGGTTGTCGATCCGGACCGCCTTGCCGTTGCGCCAGTCGCGCATGAAGTGATTGATCTCGCGCAGTGCCTCGTCGATGTAATCGCCTTCGATCCAGTAGATCGTGTCGATGCTTTCGCCTGTGCGGCCGGAATACATCTTGATCCGGCGAATATCTCCCGCGCCTCGAAGGAACCCGAATGCGTTCGAATGCGTTGGTGTTGCGATAAGTGCCGTCGCCGCGAAAGCACCAAGAAGGCCTCGGCGCGTCATGCCCGCCGTCGTCGAATGTGTCATGTGAACTCTGCCTGTCCCGTTTCAGCTGTGGGCCGTGTTCTCCGACCGGTTTTTCATCGCTGCATCCCCTGAGCGAGGAAGTTATGGCACAAAGATCGCTTTGGCAGAAGAGTCCTGTAACCTTTATGAAACGAATCCGGGTATTTGCGCGGAATCCCGCCGATTCTTGGGGGAACGCATCGGCGGGCTTTCGCGTTGCAGCAGGGTGACACAATCGCGTGTGGCGCGGCAAAGTTGATGGACAGAGGCTGCCCATTCGTTTGAAACTCTTTAAGTCCAAGACGTTCTGCCAGACATCTGACAAGGAAATCCATGTTGTACACGCTTCCCGCCTTCGCCTCTGTAAGCGCCATTGCCCGTGTGGCTGCGCTTTCCATCTGTGTCGCCTCGGCTGCGCAGGCGACCGCGCTGACCGGCTTCAACCAGGCGGTTGCCGAAGCAGCGTCGCAAGATGACGCGATCGCCGCTTTCTATCGCGATGCCGGTTATGCGCCGCTCTGGACTGGCGACGATGGGGCCGAACGCCGTGCCGCGCTGTTGACGGCGCTGAGCACGGCAGATGCACACGGCCTGCCTGTAGCGCGCTATGACACCGGCGGGCTGATCGCGGCTTTCCGGGCGGCACGCGGTGAACGCGAGATCGGCAAGCTTGAGGTCGCGACAACCCGGCTGTTCCTCAGCTATGCCCGTGACATTCAATCCGGCGCGCTGGAACCGGGCCGGATCATGCCCGGCGAGATCAAGCGCGAGTTGCCGCGCCGCGATCCGGCAGCGACGCTTGCCGCCTTTGCCACTGCCGAAAACCCGACCGCTTACCTCCGTTCGCTGGCCCCAAAGTCGCAGCTTTACCTGCGGCTGATGCGTGAAAAGGCGCGGCTCGAGCGGCTGGTCAAGAC